>DAOSUG010000112.1:0-6558 GCA_035378545.1 Micropruina sp.
CTGGCCACCATCGCCGGCATCGAAGACCTGACCAACAACCTCTCGGGCAAGATCTGGACCAAGATCAGCCTGCTGCCCTCGGCTGTGCGGCGCACGGCGGAACGTCCGATCGATCCGGCGTGAGCTCATGCCGAGCCGCCCGGGCACGTAGTCGTGCGGTGCGAGCTTTCGTAGCCGGCCAGGGAGAGCGAACGAGGGCCACAGCCGAAGCGGGTCCTGGTCGCACATCGCCCAGTACCTGGCCGGTTGCCTGAAATCCCTGCACCAGTGACAGACCTCCACGCTTGGCGAGCGTGGACCCTTCGCACTGGTGCAGGGTTTTCAGGGCGCCAGGCCAGTACCGCGTCGGCGATGTCGCCTCGATGCGGCCACGCGGGCTGCTCGGTCGGCGGCACCTGCGATGCGGAAGACCGAACACCCCTCTCGATGCCGTCTGGCGGCAATACCACGGCGCGCTGAACGCGGGCCGAGCCCTGGCCCGGCCAACGGCAACGGGTGGCAACCGCGGGTGCCGATCCTCCGCTCACGTGTTGACTGCTGGTCGGAGAAGCTGTCCCAGCTCTCCGCGTGAACTCTCCCAAAGCAGTCAGGGTTTGAGAGAATGGCGATGAAAAGCTCTTTCGACAGTGAGGCAGCAGATGAGCGACAAAACCGGTAGCGCGCAGATCGGCGTGGTGGGTATGGCGGTGATGGGGTCGAACCTGGCCCGCAACTTCGCCAGCAAGGGCTTCAGCACCGCCATCTTCAACCGCACCTACGCCAAGACCGAGGCCGTGCTGGCCGCGCATCCGGAGGCGCACTTCATCGGGTCCGAGGCCATCGAGGACTTCGTCGACTCGCTCGAGAAGCCGCGCCGCATCATCATGATGGTCAAGGCCGGCCCGGCCACCGACGCCACCATCGACTCGCTGCTGCCGCACCTCGACCAGGGCGACATCATCGTCGACGGCGGCAACACCTACTTTCCCGACACCCGCCGGCGCGAGAAGAAGCTCTCCGACCTGGGCTTCAACTTCATCGGGTGCGGCATCTCCGGCGGCGAAACCGGCGCCCTGCTCGGGCCGTCGATGATGCCTGGTGGTCCCAAGGACTCCTACGCCCACATCGGGCCGATCCTTGAGAAGGTGGCCGCCCAGTACGACGGTGAGCCCTGCTGCACCTGGATCGGCCCGGACGGCGCCGGTCACTTCGTCAAGATGGTGCACAACGGCATCGAGTACGCGGACATGCAGTTCATCGGCGAGGCCTACGACCTGCTGAAGGGCGTCGGTCTGTCGGCGGCCGAGGCGGCGGACGTGTTCGAGGACTGGAACACCGGTGACCTCGACTCGTACCTGATCGAGATCACCTCCGAGGTGCTGCGTCAGGTGGACGCCGAGACCGGCAAGCCGCTGGTCGACGTGATTCTGGACGCTGCCGGCATGAAGGGCACCGGCACCTGGACCGTGCAGGAGTCGCTCAACCTGGGCGTTCCCGCGGCGGCGATCGCCGAAGCGGTCTTCGCCCGCGCCGCGTCCAGCAGCCCCGAACTGCGGGCCGCCGCCCAGGGCGCACTGGAGGGCCCCGACGGCACCATCCAGGTGGACGATCGGCAGCAGTTCATCGGCGACGTGCGGCAGGCGCTGTGGTGCGCCAAGGTGATCGCCTACGCGCAGGGCCTGCACCTGATCAAGGTCGGTGGGGTCGAGTACGGCTGGGACATCGACGTCGCCGCGTGTGCCCGCATCTGGCGGGCGGGGTGCATCATCCGCGCCAAACTGCTCGACCGCATCTCCAACGAGTATGCCGCCGGCAACCTGGAGACCCTGCTGGAGGCGCCGTCCATCAGCGCCGAACTGGCCAACAGCAACGCAGCCTGGCGCCGGGTGGTGGCCCGGGCCAGCGAGGCCGGCGTGCCGATTCCGGGTTTCAGCTCGGCCCTGTCGTACTACGACCTGGTGCGGGCCAAGCGCACGAACGCCGCCCTCACCCAGGGGCTGCGCGACTTCTTCGGGTCGCACACCTATCACCGCATCGACAAGGCCGGCACGTTCCACACCGAGTGGTCGGGCGACCGCTCCGAGGTCGAGGCGGACGACGCGCACTGACCCGTCCGAGATCGAGGCGCGCAGCCCACTGACCATCCGCTCGCCTACCTATCCTGCGCTCGCCAACCTTGGCGAGCGCAGGATAGTTGGGCGAGCGTTCGCGGCGCCGCCACCCCGGACGTCCCAGCAGGGTCGGTCCATCCCCTCGTCGCCCACCCACCCCGACGCCCGGGCTGGCCCCGTCGATCGTTACAGTTCGGCGTGAAGGGAGTTCAGTGACCGTCTTTCTCACCCTCGGAGTGATCGGCATCGTGCTCCTGCTCACCGCCCTGCTCGTGGGCGACCACGTCGACGGGGCCCTGGACGCGCTCGGCGGCGGCGAGTGGTTCACCGGCGCGGCTCTGGCCGGCTTTCTCGGCGGCGTCGGCTTCGTCGGGGCCGCGGTTCTGGCGCTGACCGACAGCGGCTGGCTCGCCGCACTCGCCGGGCTGCTCGCCGGCGGTGCACTCGGTGTCGCGGTCGGCGCCATCACCGTGCGGCTGCGTAACAGTGGTGAGGGCGGCACCCCGACGTCCGACGCCCTCATTGGGTTGCCCGGCACCGTGGTCAGCGACATTCCCGAGCACGGCTACGGCACGATCAGCCTGGTCAACAACGGCCACCTCACCCGGCTGAACGCCCGGGCCGGCATACCGCTGCCGGCCGGCACCCAGGTCACCGTCACCGAAGTGCTGTCGCCCACCTCCGTCATGGTCATGCCCACCTACCGCTGAACCCCCACCAACCCGACCCGAAGGAAACCCATGAACCCGCTGTTGATCGCCATCGTCGGACTGGTCGCGATTCTCGTCCTCCTCGGCCTGCTGATCGTCAGCCGGTACAAGGTGGCCGGCCCGCAGGAGGCTTACATCGTCACCGGACGTCGCGGCAAGGAGGTGCGCAACGCGGTCACCGGCGCGGTGTCGACCGATCTCTCCGGCCAGAAGGTGGTGATGGGTGGCGGCGTGTTCGTGGTGCCGTTCGTCCAGCGTCTGCACGTGCTCGACCTGCAGAGCCGGCGCATTCCGGTGCAGATCCGCGGCGCGGTCTCCGGCCAGGGGGTCAAGCTCAACCTGGACGGCGTCGCCATCGTCAAGGTGGGCGGCAACCAGGATTCGGTGCGGGCCGCCGCCCAGCGCTTCCTGCAGCAACAGGACGAGGTGGAGACGTTCACTCAGGAGACCCTGGCCGGTTCGCTGCGGGCCATCATCGGCGGGCTGAGCGTCGAGCAGATCATCCGCGACCGAGCTGCCTTCGCGCAGCGGGTGGCCGACGAGGCGGAGTCGTCGCTGACCGGACAGGGGCTGGTGCTGGACACCTTCCAGATTCAGGACATCACCGACGACGGCACCTACCTGGCCGACCTCGGACGTCCGGAGGCGGCCCGCATCCAGCAGCTGGCGGCGATCGCCGAAGCGCAGGCCCGGCAGGCGGCGGAACAGTCCCGCATCGCCGCCGAACAGCAGATCGCCATCTCCGAACGCGAACTGATGCTGAAGAGGTCCGAGATCAAGGCCGAGACGGACGCCGCCAGCGCCCAGGCCGCGGCGTCCGGCCCCCTGGCGCAGGCCGACCGCGATCAGGCGATCCTCACCGAGCAGGAGAAGGTCGCGGTGCGCCAGGCCGCGCTGAAGGAACGGCAGCTCGACACCGAGGTGCGCAAGCCGGCGGACGCGGAGCGCTACCGGGTCGAGACCGACGCGGCCGCGAAGCGTCAGTCGGCGATCCTGACCGCCGAGGCCAACAAGGCCTCCGCCATCGCCGCGGCGGAGGCGGACGCCGAGAAGGCCCGGCTGACCGGTGTGGGCGACAAGTCGCGCCGGGCCGCGCTGGCCGAGGCCGAAGCCATCGAGGGCGCTCGGCGCGGTGAGGCGGAGAAGGCCCGCCGAATCGCCGAAGCGGAGGCACTGCGGGCAGAGGGCGACGCCCAGGCGGCGGCCATTCTGGCCACCGGCGAGGCGGAGGCCGAGGCGATGAACAAGCGCGCGGACGCCTACGCCCGCTACAGCGAGGCCGCGGTGCTGGAGATGCTGGTCAAGGTGTTGCCGCAGGTGGCCCGTGAGGTGGCCGCGCCGATGGCCAACATCGACAAGCTGACCGTGGTGTCCACCGACGGTGCCGGGGCCTTGCCGAAGCAAGTCAACGACAACGTGGTGCAGACCATGGAGTTGCTGAAGACCACCACCGGCGTCGATCTCACCGAACTGCTCGCGAAGGTGACCAGCAAGCAGGTGGACACGGTCCGCACGTCCTGACCGCCCTGCGCGCACCCATTCCGCTCGCCCAACTAGCTTCCGCTCGCCAACCTTGGCGAGCGGAAGGTAGTTGGGCGAGCGTCTGCGGGGGGCGCGGCAAGCACGGACCTGCAACCTCCCCTGCATTGGAGCAGACGCGATCAGCCGGCGACCGCGGGCCAGGTCTCCAACCCGTGCCGCAGCTCGTCCGGCACCGCGATCGGACGGCCGGCCCGGTCGCCGCACACGATCACCGTGCGGGCCCGGGCGAACACGGTGCCGTGCCGCGGGTCGGTCACCTCGGCCACCAGGGTCATCGAGGTGCGTCCGATGTCGACCACCGCGACGCGGGTTTCATAGGGCTCCAGACGGTGATCGAGTTGGGCCAGGTAGTCGAGATCCTGGCGCACCACCATCCACAGGTGCCCGGCCTCCGCCGCCGCGCTCATGCGGTTGCCGGCCTCGTCCGCCTCGCTCGACATGTGCACCCGCGCCTCAGCGACGAAGTCGAAGAACCGCACATTGTTGACGTGGCCGTAGGCGTCCAGATCGGTCCAGCGGACGGTCAGCGGCGCCCGGAAGGCGTGCGGGCCGGGACGCGCCTTGGCCAGCTCGCGCAGCGGCGGCAACTCACCGCTGCGGTCGACGAACCACGCCCGCTCATCGTGCGTCATGCGCCGCGGGCCTCCGGCCTGGAAATCGAAGATGCACAACACCGTGCGGGCGCGGGCCGCGATCACCTCGCCTTGGACGACCTCGTACCCGATGGTGAACCGCGACGCCCCGACCTGCCCCAGCCACAGCCGTACTTCGACCGGATCGTTCGCGAACTCGACCGGTGCCAGGTATTCGACCTGATGACCGACCACCAGGGTGCCGTTGCCGAGCAGGGCGGCGTTGGCCCCCTCGAGCAGAAACCGCACGCGCGCCTCCTGCAGGTAGTCAGCGACCACGGCGTTGTTGACGTGCCCCTGCGCGTCCAGGTCGACCCAGCGCAGCGGCACCCGCACGATCGCCGCGGGCGGCCTCACTCGTCGTCCGGTTCTTTGTCGTACATGGCGTCGATCTCGGCGCCGAACCGCTTGTCGATGTTGGCCCGCCGGATCTTCATGCTCGGCGTGACCAGTCCGTCATCGACGCTCAACTCATGCGGCAGAATCGTGAACCTCTTCACCGTCTCCCACCGCTCGAGCCTGCCGTTGGCCCGGTCGATGAAGTGCTGCACGGCCTGGTGCGCCGCCTCGCTGCGGACGATCTCGTCGTAGTCGGCGTGCGGCATGCCGTTGACCGCCGCCCAGCGTTTGGCGTTGTCGGCATCGAGGGTGATCAGGGCTGACATGTACTTGCGGCCGTCGCCGACCGCGATCACCTGGCTGACGAACGGTATGGCAGCGGTCAGGGCGCCCTCCACCTTCTGGGGTGCCACGTACTTGCCGCCGGAGGTCTTCATCAGGTCCTTCTTGCGGTCGGTGAGGGTGAGGTTGCCGGCACCGTCCAACTGCCCGATGTCGCCGGTGTGGAACCAGCCGTCGATCACTGCTGCGGCGGTCAGCTCGGGGGCGTCGTGGTAGGCGTCCATGACGCCGGGGCCACGCAGCAGCACCTCGTCGTCGTCCCCCAGCTTCATCTCGGTGCCGGGCAGCACCCGCCCGACGGTGCCGAAGTGGGGGTGGGCGGGCAGATCGACGAACGAGACCGCCGTGGTTTCGGTCAGCCCATAGCCTTCGATGATCACCAGTCCGGCGGAATAGAACCAGCCCTGCACCTTGGCATTCAGCTTGGCCGAGCCCGACACCATGAACCGCATGCGTCCACCGAGCCGCTCGCGCAACTTGGTGAACACCAGCCGATCGGCCACCTTGTACTGCAGGGCCAACAGGCCGCCCAACGGCCGCCCGGCCAGGCGCTGCTTGTGACTCTTCTTGCCCACCGTGAACGACCAGCGGGCGATCGCCCCCTTGAGACCGGTGCTGTTGGACGACAGCACAGTGGCCCGCACCTTCTCGAAGACGCGCGGGGCGCCGCACATGAAGGTGGGCTTGGTGATGCCCAGGTTGTGCACGATCTTCTCGACGCGACCGTCGACGGCAGAAGTAAAACCGATCGCCAACTGGATCGCGATCAAGCACTTGCCGAAAACGTGCGACAGCGGCAGCCACAGGTACTGCAGGTCGTCGGCGCCGATGAGGTCGAGCTCATCGACCCCGAAGCCGACATAGATCCAGTTGCGCTGGGCCAACTCGACGCCCTTGGGACGT
>DAOSUG010000113.1:0-6544 GCA_035378545.1 Micropruina sp.
AGCAATTGCTGCTCGAGCGTGTCCAGCCCCAGGCGACCAGTTTTTTCGACACGCTCAACCAACCGATTGCTCGTTGATCAGCGCTTCATTAGCTGATGTGTCAACAACATTCTGGTTCGGTTTCTTCCCCTACACTCCCGCGGGTGACTATGCCCCCCGAGCCTGACCGCCCCGACACCCGCGGCGTCCATCTGCTCGTGGTGATCGGCATCGTGCTGCTCGCGCTCAATCTTCGGCCCGCGGCGGTGTCGGTGGGACCGGTGCTGGCCGAGATCGTCCATGACCTGCAGTTGAGCGGGCTGGAAGCGGGAGTTCTGACCTCGCTACCCGTGCTGGCCTTCGCCTGTTTCGGGGCGTTGACGCCCAAACTGGCCCGGATGGTGGGGCCGCACCGGCTCACCCTGGCCGCCCTGATCGCCGCCGCCGGTGGCATGTTCGGCCGCAGCCTGGCCACCGACACCTGGACGTTCCTGCTGCTCACCCTGGTCGCGTTGTCGGGCATGGCGACCGCCAATGTGCTGATGCCGTCGCTGATCAAGCGCCACTTTCCGAACCGCATCGGGCTGATGACCGCCGTCTATTCCACGATGCTGGCCCTCGGCCTGACCGCCGCCTCGGTGCTGACCGTGCCGATCGCGCAGCACTACGGCAACTGGCGCCACGGGCTGGCCGCCTGGGGCCTGATGGCGGCCATCGCCGTGCTGCCGTGGATCGGACTGATCGCCCACGACCGTCCGGACGCCGCCCCGTCCGACCGTCGGCAGATCAGCCTGGCGGCGGTCGCCCGCACCCGCCTCGGCTGGTTGATGGCGGTGTTCTTCGGCATGCAGTCGTTTCACGCGTACGTGATCTTCGGCTGGTTCGCCAACCTGTACCGCGAGGCCGGCTTCAGCGCGTCCGATGCGGGGTTGCTGCTGGGCGTGATCACCGGCATCAGCATTCCGCTGTCGTTTCTGGTGCCGGCCCTCAGCACCCGCCAGCGGCTTCAGTTGCCGATGCTGGGCGTGCTCGTGGGTTCCTACGTCGCCGGGTACGTCGGGCTGTTGGTGGCACCCCAGCAGGGTGCGGTCGTCTGGGCGCTGCTGGTCGGTGTGGGCACCAGCACGTTTCCGTTGATCCTCACCCTGATCGGACTGCATGCCCACACCGCGGCGGGCACGGCGGCGCTGTCGGGATTCACCCAGTCGGTGGGGTACCTGATCGCCGCGACCGGACCCTTTTTGATCGGCCTGCTGCACGACCTGACGGACGGCTGGACGGTGCCGCTGATCGTGCTGATCGCCCTGACCGTGCCGTTGTTCTGGGTCGGCGCGCTGGTCACCAGGCCCGCCGCCATCGAGGATCAGTTGCCGCGGACGCTCCGCGACGACCGGCCGCTGGCGAGCGACGAAGAGGGCGATTGACGTCCTAGGCTGCAGGCATGCCCCGCGGACTCTGCCTGGTGCTGGTCATGCTGTTGACCGGCTGTTCTGCCACCGCCCCGCCGATGTCGACCCCAGCACCCGTGGCGAGCACGACCCCGCCGGCTGCATCGGCCAAGCCGAGCCCGGCACCGTCTCGCAGTACGCCCGCCAGGACTACTACGCCCGCCACGGCCAGCACTAAGCCCTCGGCGACGAGCGCGTCAGGCTCGGGCAGCCCGTCCGTGATCGGCAAGCCCCTGGCCGGACGCACCATCGTGGTCGATCCCGGCCACAACGGCGTCTGGACGAAGGCGCTCAACCGTCAGGTGCCGGCCGGCAACGGACGCACCAAGGCCTGCAACTCCTCCGGCACCGCCGGCGGTACCTTCGCCGAGCACGCCTTCACCTGGGCGACCGGGCAGCAACTGGTCGCGCGGCTTCGGGGTCTCGGCGCCGAAGTGGTGCTGACCAGGCCGAACGACACCGGCAGTGGTCCCTGTGTCAATGTGCGGGCGGCACGCACGAATGCGGCGCACGCCGACCTGCTGGTATCGCTGCACGCCGACGGCAACCTGGCCAAGGGCGCTCGCGGGTATCACATCATCGTCAGCTCAACGATGATCGGCGGCGCCGGCGTGGAGCGACGCTCGCTCGCTCTGGCCCGCGACCTGCGCGCCCGCCTGGACGCGACCGGCACCATGCCGCGCTCCACCTATATCGGCGGCGGCACGGCGATTCATGCCAGAACCGACATCGCCGGGCTCAACCTGATCGAGGTGCCCGGGGTGATGCTCGAACTCGGCAACATGCGCAACGCCACCGACCTGGCCCTGCAACGCTCGCCGGCCTGGCGCGCCACCGTGGCGAAGGCGCTCGCGGCAGGAGTGGTGGACGCGCTCACCTGAGCCGGGCTCACCGAAGGCCGGCGTCGCGAGCGGCACCAGACGGGTGGGCTGGCGAGCCGGTCCGCGTGAGGGCACACCGGGTCGCCTGGTGAGCGTGCCGGCGACGCCAAGGGGCCCGGATGTGGGCGCGCAGCAGCCGGAGATCGATGGATCCTGGCTGAGCCGGGAGGCACGCGGCGATGGTCGTCCGGCTCGCGAGGACCGGGCCTGCCAAGACCGGGACTGCCAGCCGTCCATCGCACGCGGCGCAGCGGTTCAACCGACTCGACCGCCCCAACCTGGCGAGCGGGTTCCACCGCCTCCCGAGGCCCCGGCGTCGGGTGACCCAGTACGCTGCGCACCATGTCGCGCCAGCACTCCCGCCCCCGCTGGCACTACTCGCCCCGCTCGACCTGGATGAACGACCCCAACGGGCTGATTCACTACGCCGGCACGTGGCACCTGTTCTATCAGTCGAACCCGTCTGATTCGAGCTGGGGCAACATGTCGTGGGGACACGCCACGTCCACCGATCTGGTCACCTGGACCGAGCACCCGGTGGCTCTGTGGCACACCGACACCGAGCAGATCTATTCGGGCAGTTGTGTGTTCGATGCGACCAACTCGACGGGTTTCGGCACCGCTGAGTGGCCGCCGCTGGTGGCCATCTACACCGCTCACTACCTGCCCGGCAGCCCACGAGGTGGCACCGAGGCCCAGTGCCTGGCCTACAGCCTGGACGGCGGCAGCCACTGGACCACCTACGCCGGCAACCCGGTGCTCGACCGCGGCTCGGCCAACTTTCGCGACCCCAAGGCGTTCCGGCACGGCGATTCGTGGGTGATGGTCGCCGTCGAGGCCGAGGACCAGCAGGTGGTGATCTACCGCTCCCCCGACCTGATCACCTGGACGCACGCCTCCACGTTCGGCCCGGCTCACGCGGCCGCCGGAGCCTGGGAATGCCCCGACCTGTTCGAGGTTGCCGTTGCCGGCACGGATCAGACCCGATGGGTGCTGCTGGTCAACCTGAACCCGGGCGCGGTGGCCGGCGGCAGCGGCTGCCAGTACTTCGTCGGAGACTTCGACGGTCATGCCTTCACCCCCGACCGCATCATCGGCACCTCGGTCGATCGCACCCTCGGCCTGGACGATCCGTTGCTACGCAGCTACGACTGGTTCGATTTCGGACGGGACTGCTACGCGGTGGTGTCGTTCGCCGATGCACCGCACGGACGGCGCGTCGTAATCGGCTGGATGAACAACTGGGACTACGCCAACCAGGTGCCGCTCACCGGCGGCCGCAGCATCATGACCATCCCCCGCGAACTCGACCTGGTGCACCTGGAGGACGGCTACCGGCTGCGGCAGCGTCCGGTGCGCGAGTTGCCGGCGGACGCATTGGTGCACCACACCCTGCGCAGCGGCGACCGGATCAGCATTCAGGGTGTGGCGCTTGAGTACCACCAGGGGGTACTCAGCCTGGATCGCCGCGGGGTGGGCACCGACGACTTTCACGAGGGGTTCGGCACGCGGCAGTGGGCCGAGGTGCCCGGCGAACCCGGCACGGTGCAGGTGACGGTACTGGTCGACACGTGTTCGATCGAGGTGTTCGCCGCGGCGGGCATGGTGACGATCAGCGACCTGGTGTTCTTCTGACCCGAGCGCCCGCCTAAGTATCTCCAGCCTGCGAAGCTTCGCGGGCGCACGATACTTAGGTGGGCGCTCGGCGGACGGCATAATGGCGGCCGTGTCCACGATCATGTTTGTTCACGCTCACCCCGACGACGAGGGCACCCTCACCGCCGGCTCGATAATCCGGGCCGCGGACGAGGGGCACACCGTCGTCGTGGTCTTCGCCACCCACGGTGAGCACGGAGAGGCACCGGACGACCTGGCGCCCGGCGAGACCGTCGCCCAGCGCCGCATGGCCGAGGCGGGCCGCGCCGCCGAGGTGGCGGGCGTGGCCCGCGTCCACTGGCTGGGGTATTCCGATTCGGGCATGGCCGGTTGGCAGCAGAACGATGAGCCGGACGCCTTCGTGCAGGCCGACCTCGACGAGGCGGCCGGACGGCTGGTCGCCCTGCTCGATCAGGAGCGACCTGAGGTACTGGTCGGCTACGACTGGCACGGCAACTACGGGCACCCCGATCACATCAAGGTGCACCAGGTGGTGCGCCGCGCAGCCGAACTGACCCCCGGGCGTCCGCGGCTGTTCGAAGCGACGATGAACCGCGACGCCTCCCGCGCCCAGTTCGAGGCGGCCAAGGCGGCCGGAATCGCGGGCGCCAACGATTTCGATCCGGACGCGCCGATGAACGACGGCAACCCGCTCGGTACTCCCGAGGCCGAGATCGCGCTGCAAGTGGATGTCAGCGACTACCTGGCCCGGCGGCGCGAGGTGATGGCCTGCCACGTCAGCCAGGTCACCGACGTGCAGGGCATGTTGGCATTACCTGAGCCGGCCTTCGCCGGCATGTTCAGCCGTGAGCACTTCATCGAGGTCGAGACGGGCAACCCGCGGCCGATGCGGGTCGGCTGGTTCTTCTGAGCGGCGCCCTACGCCCGGCCCGCGCTCTGCGCGTGGGTCGGCGGCCGGTCAGCCCCGGCCCACCTTCAGAGCGGCAGCTTGCGGAACACCGGACGCGGCACATGCCGCAGCGCCATCATCACGAACCGGAAGGCCGGCGGCACCCAGATCAGCGTCTTGCCATCGGCGATCGCCTGGACGATCTGCTTGGCGGCGTCCTGCCTGTCAACCGTCAGCGGCGCCTCTTTGACACCGGCCGACATGCGGGTGCGCACCTGGCCCGGACGCACCACCAACACCTTGGGGCCCAGCCCGTCCAGCGCCTCGCCGAGGTTGAGGTAGAACCCGTCCAGGCCCGCCTTGGTCGAGCCGTAGACGAAGTTCGATCGGCGGACGCGCTCGCCGGCGACCGTGCTCATCGCCACGATCTGGCCGTGGCCCTGCGCCTTGAACCGCTCGCCGAGCAGCACCCCGACGCTGACCGCGCCGGTGTAGTTGACCTGCGCGATCTGGACGGCCTTGGCCTGGTTCTGCCACAGTTCTTCGGCGTCGCCGAGCAGCCCGAAAGCCACGATCGCGAGGTCGATGTCACCGCCCGCGAAGGCCTGCTCGATCACCCCGGGGTGGGTGTCGAAAGCCGTGGCGTCGAAGTCGAGCACCTCGACGGCGGTGGCGCCCTGCGCCGTCAACGCGTCCATCGAGGCCTCGGTCAGCGGGTCGCCCGGCTGGCAGGCCAACACCACGCGGACGGGCTGTCGACGCAGGTATTCGCTGATGATGGCCAGCCCGATCTCGGAGGTGCCTCCCAGCAGCAGGATGGATTGCGGGTTGCCGACGGCGTCGAACATGGGTCTCGCTTTCGGTGCGTGAGCGGGGGTCAGCGGTGCTCGGGTCAGATGAGTTCGAGGCGGCGGGCCAGGTCCGAGACGAAGACGCCGTCGGGGTCGATGGCCCGCCGGGTGGCGATCCAGGAGTCGATCTCGGGATACATCGCGTGGAAGGTCGCCGCGCTGGTCCGGCTGTCCTTGGCCGTGTACAGCCGTCCGCCGAACTCGAGAATGCGGGCGTCCAGGCCGGCCAGGAACTCGTGGAGGCCCGGCTTGATCGGAAAGTCGACGCACACGTTCCAGCCCGCCATCGGGTAGCTCAGCGGGGCGCGGTTGCCCTCGCCGAACAGCTTGAACACGTTCAGGAACGAGTAGTGGCCGCTGCGCTGAATGTCGCCGATGATCGCCTTGAACTCGTCGATCGCGGACGGCGGCACCACGAACTGGTACTGCAGAAAGCCGGCGGGACCGTAGGCACGGTTCCACTCGCTGAACATGTCCAGCGGGTGGTAGAAGCCGGTCAGGGTCTGGATCTTGTTGGTGTAGTTGCCCGACTTGGCGTACCAGACCGTGCCGAGTGCCGAGAACGTGAGCTTGTTCGCCAGTCCGTTGGGGAACACGTCCGGCAACTCGAACAGCGGCTTGGCATGAAAGGCGAGCGGGTCGGCGGCCAACTTGGGTGCGTACTCCTGAAGCTGGGCGAGGGTGGCCAGGTTGCCCCGCGACAGGGCGGCGCGGCCCAGCTTCGGTGGCGCCGAGATGGCGTCGAACCACGCGGAGCTGTAGTCGTAGCGGCTCTCGGAGCCGTCGGAGTGCACCGCGATGGTCTCGTCGAGGCTGTTGGTGACCACGCCGTCGGCGAGAAAGTAGGCGGTCTCGGTGCGGGTCATCTTCAGCTTGACC
>DAOSUG010000114.1:0-6534 GCA_035378545.1 Micropruina sp.
GTCGACACGCTGAGTGCCGACCTGGCACGCGCCGAGGACGTGCAGCAGGTGGCCGACCGCGTCGCGAGCACGGAGCGCCCGATCGACGTTCTGGTCAACAACGCGGGGTACGGGCTGCACGTGAAACTGCTCGACGACCGGCCCGCCGAGCATCGCCGCGCGATCGACGTGATGTGCGTGGCGGTGCTGTTGCTCGGCGGAGCCGCCGGGCGGGCCATGAAGGCGCGCGGCCACGGGCTGATCATCAACGTGGCGTCGCTCGCGGCCTACATCAGCCAGGGCGCGTACTCGCCGGTCAAGGCCTACGTGCTGGCCTACTCCGAAGGCCTCGCCAACGAACTGCACGGCACCGGGGTCACGGTGACCGCGGTCAACCCCGGCTGGGTGAAGACCGAGTTTCACCAACGAGCCGGTATCAAGACCTCGTCCATACCGGATTTCATCTGGGTCGATGCCGACAGGGTCGCCCGCGAAACTTTGGCCGATGCCCACAAGGGCCGGGCCATTTCGGTGCCCACCAAGCGCTGGAAGCTACAAAAGCTGTTCGCCCGTCACGCACCGCGCGGCGCTGTTCGGTGGGCCTCACGTATGTTGAGCAGCAGCCGACAGTGAACCCGCCGGCACCATGCCCCGCGCATGGCACTAGGGTGTGCTGCGCGACTCAAGTGCGGATCGACCAGCGGAAGGCGAACGGTGTCTGACGACAACACCAACCGTTATTCAGCCGCGCCGGGCGTGGCCGCTCGCTTCGTCTCGCAAAAGTTGGTGATGAAGCCCTACATCTGGTCGATTCTGCACGTGCACGAGCACGGCCGGCGCAATCTGGACGGCCTGAAGCCCCCCTTCATCGCCGTCGCCAACCATTCCAGCCACCTGGACGCTCCGCTGGTGATGGGCTCGCTCCCCCGGCGCCTGAGCCGCAACCTGGCCGCCGGAGCGGCGGCCGACTACTTCTTCGACAACTGGTACACCGCCGCCGCCACCCGGCTGTTCTTCAACGCCTTTCCGGTCGATCGCAAGGGCCTGCGCAACCGCAAGGGGCTGGCCGGTGTGCTGCTCAGCGAGGGTGTGCCGCTGCTGCTGTTCCCCGAAGGCACCCGGTCGCGCACCGGCGCGATGAAGAACTTCACCCCGGGGCACGCCGCCCTCTCGATCAGCCGCAACGTGCCGGTGCTGCCGATCGCGCTGGTCGGCGCCTACGCCGCCATGCCCTACGGCGCCACCGTGCCGGTCGGCGGGCGTCCGAACGTGCACGTGGTGTTCGGACGTCCGCTCAAGGCCGCTCCCGGCGAGATCGCGCACCAGTTCGCCGAGCGCATCTACCGTTATGTGGTCGAGTTGCACGACAGCACGGCCCGGGCCTACGGCATGCCCACCCAGGCCGATTTTCACCGGGCGGTGGCGCTGCGCAAGGCGGCCACCGAACAGGCCCAGTTGGCGGACGCGGAGGCGGCCCGCGGTGCCGAGCCGCCCACCGATCCGGACGCCCAGCCGCGCTCCGACGGGGCTCCCGAGACCGCAGAGGGCTGATCCGGGTCGCCTCAGCCCAGTTGCTGGTGCGACACGAAGCGGAACCGGTCGCCGCGGAACCGTCCGATCGACCATTCCACACTGCGTCCCTCTGCGTCCCAGCTGGTGCGGTTGATCAGCAACAGAGGCAGCCCGGTGTCCACCTGCAGCAGTCCGGCGGTGACCGGGTCGGCCAGCGCGGTCTCGACGGTGTCTTCAGCGGTGGCCAGGTCGATCCCGTAGGCCTCGTGCAGGGTGCGGTACAACGACGAGTGGGCCGCGAGTTGCTGGGCCAGATCGGGCAGCGGGCCGGGCAGCAGGGCGACCTCGTGGGCGATCGGCTCGTCGGCGGCCGTGCGGAGCCGCTCCACCCGGTGCACCGGGGCGCCGACGTCGATCTGCAACCGCGCGGCCGCCTCGGGCGAGGCCGGCTCCTCTGAGATGCCGAGCACCACACTGCCCGGACGCCAGCCCTCGGCCTGCAGGTCCTGGCTGAACGAGGTCAGCGGACGCACCACCATCAGTTTGGGCTGTGCGACGAACGTGCCGCTGCCCTGCGTGCGCACCAGCCGTCCTTCCACGACGAGTTCGGCGATCGCCTGCCGCACGGTGGTGCGTGACGTGCCGAAGCGCGCCGCCAGCTCACGCTCGGTCGGCACCGGCGATCCGGGGGCGAGATCGGCGATCAGCGCCAGAATCTCGTGCTTCACCCAGTAGTACTTGGGCACCCGCACGGCGCTCGGCTCGCGTTCTCGGACGGTCATGGCACCACCTTACAAGATTGGTCTGGACCAAAGCTTGACGAGGGTCATTGGTCTATGCCAATCTTTTCGCATTGGTCTATACCAATCACTGACAGTCCGTTCCCCACCCAAGGAGTGACATGAGCACCGCCGCCACCGCGACTTCGGCGAAGAAGTCCGGCCCGCGCATTCCCGGTTTCGCGCAACTGCAGCGGCTCGGCAAGAGCCTGATGCTGCCCATCGCCCTGCTGCCAGCCGCCGGCATTCTGCTGCGGCTGGGCCAGCCCGACCTGATGGGCCAGATCAAGACCCCGATCATCGGGCCGTTCTTCGAGGCCATGAGCGCCGCGGGCGGCGCGATCTTCGGCCACCTGCCGCTGCTGTTCGCGATCGGCGTGGCGATCGGCTTCGCCAAGAAGGCGGACGGCTCGACCGCCCTGTCGGCCGCCGCCGGCTACCTGGTGCTGGAGGCCGTGTTCACCACCATGTCGCCAGTGGTGCTGGAGGGCGTCACCGATCAGGCCGGCGAACAGGCCATGATCAACTACAGCGTCTTCGGCGGCATTCTGATCGGCCTGATCACCGCCTGGCTGTTCGACCGCTACCACAACATTCAACTGCCCTCATATCTGGGCTTCTTCGGGGGACGGCGCTTCGTACCCATCGTCACCTCGCTGACCAGCCTGTTCCTCGGCTTCGGGCTCAGCTACTTCTACCCGATCTTCAACTCCGGCCTGACTGCGGTCGGCACCTTCATCGGCGCCACCGGCGTGGTCGGCGCGTTCGTCTACGGGTTCATCAACCGCATGCTGATTCCGATCGGCCTGCACCACATCGTCAACACCTACGTCTGGTTCATCTACGGCGACTACACCACCGGCGCCGGCAAGGTCGTCACTGGTGAGTTGACCCGCTTCGCCGCCGGCGACCCGACCGCGGGGCTGCTGACCTCGGGCTTCTACCCGATCCTGATGTTCGGCCTGCCGGCCGCCGCGCTGGCGATGATCCACGTCGCCAAGCCCAAGCAGAAGAAGGTCGCCCTGGGCATTCTGTCGGCCGCCGGCCTGACCGCGTTCCTGACCGGCGTCACCGAGCCGCTCGAGTTCGCCTTCATGTTCGTCGCGTTCCCGCTGTACGTGATCCACGCAGTGCTGACCGGCCTGTCGCTGGCGATCGCCTACGCCCTCGACATTCACCTCGGCTTCTCGTTCTCGGCCGGCCTGATCGACCTGCTGCTCTACGGCACCGCCCCGGCGGCCCACAACGTGCCGCTGCTGCTCGTCATGGGCGTGGTGTTCTTCGCGATCTACTACTTCATGTTCCGGTTCGCGATCACCAAGTGGAACATGCGCACCCCCGGTCGTGAGGACGACGCCGACTTCGAGGCCGAGCAGGCCGCCAACCTGACCGACGCGTCAGCACAGGGCGGGCCGAACGCCGGCAGCGCCAAGGCCGAAGCCCTGATCGCCGCCTTCGGTGGCCGCGAGAACCTGGTCAACGTGGACGCCTGCATCACCCGGTTGCGCATGGAGGTCGCGGACAAGTCCAAGGTCGACCAGGCCAAGCTCAAGGCGCTCGGCGCGGCCGGCGTGATGGAGGTCGGCAACAACGTGCAGGCCATCTTCGGAACCCAGGCCGACGCGCTGAAGAGCGACATCAACAACGCGATCGCGGCCAGCCCGACGGCACCGCTCGAGGTCGCCGCCGCCGTCGACGAGGTGGCGGACGCCGCTCCCGCGGGCGGTTCTGCGGTGGCCACCGCGGTCGCGACGAGGGTCGTCGCGCCGGTCGCCGGACGTCCGGTCGCGCTGAAGAACGTGCCCGATGCCACCTTCGCCCAGGGCATCGTCGGCTACGGCCTGGCCATCGACCCGCCTCGCGAGGTGGTGGAGGCGGTCGCCCCGATCAGCGGCACCGTGGTCAAGATCTGGCCGCACGCCTACGTGATCCAGAACGACGACAACACCGGGGTGCTGGTGCACCTGGGCCTGGACACCGTGCAACTCGACGGCAAGGGCTTCACCACCCACGTCGCCGACGGTGACCGGGTCGAGGCCGGCCAGTCGATGATCACCTACGATGTGCCCGCCGTCGAGGCGGCCGGTCGCAACCCGATCATTCCGGTCGTCGTGATGGACAAGAAGGCGGATGCGGTCAGCTTCACCGACGCCGTGATCGACGAGCACGTGAACGCCCTGCAGGAGCTGTTCAGCGTGCGCTGACCAGGCCTGCTAGCGCCCATGCGGCTGGCCCGGGCCCATGTCCCCCGAGCCCGGGCCGGCCGCCCTCCCCCACCATCCCTCCCTCGGCTCATCAACAGTCTTTCGCTGGTCGAGCGTCGAGACCCCGGGCGACCGGGCGTTTCGACGGTTCACCACCGAGCGTGCAATCGATCAGCGCTTGCTTCGCCCTCGCTACCGTTCTTTCTCACACCATTAGGAGTACCAGTCATGGAAATCGTCATCTGCCCCGACGCCGAGCAGGCCGGCCGGCTCGGCGCCGACGTCATCGTCAAGCTGCTCAGCCGCAAGCCGGCCGCTGTGCTCGGCCTGGCCACCGGCTCGTCCCCGCTGGCCATCTACGACGAGCTGGCCCGGCGCCACGAGGCCGGCGAGGTGTCGTTCGCCAAGGCCCGCGGGTTCAGCCTCGATGAGTACGTCGGGCTGGCCGCGGATCACCCGGAGACCTACCACAACGTGATCCGGCGCGACTTCGTGCACCGCGTCGACTTCGACGACAGCGCCGTCCGCGGCCCGGACGGCCTGGCCGCCGACATTCCCGCGTTCTGCGCCGAGTACGAGGCGGCGATGGCCGCGGCCGGCGGGGTCGACCTACAGATCCTCGGCATCGGCACCGACGGCCACATCGGCTTCAACGAGCCGGGCTCGTCGTTGGCATCGCGCACCCGCATCAAGACGCTGACCAAGCAGACCCGGGTCGACAACGCCCGGTTCTTCGACGGTGACCTCGACCGGGTGCCGACACACTGCATCACCCAGGGCCTGGGCACCATCATGGCGGCCCGGCAGATTCTGCTGGTGGCCAGCGGCACCGGCAAGGCCGAGGCCGTGCACCACATGGCCGAGGGCTCGGTGAGCGCCATGTGGCCGGGCACGATCCTGCAGCACCACCCGCACGTCACCGTGCTGCTGGACGAGGCTGCTGCCGGCCGGCTGCAGCTGGCCGGCTACTACCGCGAGACCTACGCCGCCAAGCCGGCGTGGCAGGGTCTGTGAGCGAGCGACCGGACGGGAGCACGACGATGCTGATCACGGCTGATCGGGTATTGACCGGCACCGAGGTGCTGAGCCCGGGCTGGATCGAGGTGACGGACGGGGTGATCGCCGGTATCGGCGGCGGCGTCCCGGACGGTGGCGTCGACACGGCGCTGGGTGCCGTCACCGTGGTGCCCGGTTTCGTCGATATGCACACCCACGGCGGCGGTTCGGGAGCCTTTCCGGAGGCCACCGACCAGAGCTCACGCGCGGCCGTCGATCTGCACCGCCGGCACGGCACCACCACGCTGATCGCGTCGCTGGTGTCGGCGCATCCGGCCGAACTGCTGCGGCAGGCGAGCGTGCTGGGCGAACAGGTGCAGGCCGGATTGATCGCCGGCATTCACCTGGAGGGGCCGTGGTTGTCGTCGCTGCGCTGTGGCGCCCACGAGCCGTCCGCGCTGCGCTCACCCGAGCTGAGCGAGATCGACCGGGTGTTCGCGGCCGCGAAGGGCGGGGTGCGCATGGTCACCATCGCTCCCGAGTTGGACGGTGCACTGCCCGCGATCCGGCGCATGGTCGAGTGGGGGGCGGTGGCCGCGGTCGGGCACACCGATGCCAGCTACGAGCAGGCCCGGGCGGCGGTCGCGGCGGGTGCGACGGTGGCGACGCACCTGTGCAACGCGATGCGTCCGATCCATCACCGCGAGCCCGGACCGGTGGTGGCGTTGATGGAGGATCCCCGGGTGACCGTCGAACTGATCGTCGACGGGGTGCACCTGCACCCGGCGCTGTACCGGTCGGTCACCCACGACGCGGGGCCCGACCGGGTCGCGCTGATCACCGACGCGATGGCCGCGGCGGGCATGCCCGACGGTTCCTACACCCTGGGCGCCCTCGACGTCGACGTGACCAACGGCATCGCACACGTGGCAGGCACGGGCACCATCGCCGGCAGCACCGCCACCATGGACCGGGTGTTCCGCAACGCCGTGCTCGCCAGCGACCGGCCGCGCGACGAGGCACTGGCGCTGGCCGTGCGGCAGACCTCGCTCAACCCGGCCCGG
>DAOSUG010000115.1:0-4881 GCA_035378545.1 Micropruina sp.
GAAGACCGGCAGGTGGGTGGCGTCGTACTCGTCGGCCCGGTACACCTTGCCCGGACAGACCACGTAGACCGGCAGCTCGCGCTCCAGCAGCGACCGGATCTGCACCGGCGAGGTGTGGGTGCGCATCACCAGGTGGTTGCTGACCGGTTCGACGAACAGGGTGTCGGCCTCGCCGCGGCTGGGGTGATCGGGTCCGATGTTGAGCGCGTCGAAGTTGAGCCATTCGGCCTCGAGTTCGGGCCCCTCGGCCACCTCCCAGCCCATCGCGACGAACTCGTCGCAGATCAGGTCGATCAGCCCCGTGATCGGGTGGACGGCGCCTTGCGGCTGCAGCTCGATCGGCAGCGTCACGTCGACGGCTTCATCGACCAGGGTGCGGGCCAACTCGGCCGCCTCGACCTGCTCGGTCCGCTCAGCCAGCGCCTGCTGCACCCGGGCACGGGCGGCGCCCAGCAGCCGTCCGGCCTCTTTGCGCTCGGTCGGCGCGATCGAGCCGATGGCACGGTTGGCCAGTGCGAGCGGGGACTTGTCGCCGGCGTGGGCGAGTCGTGCGTCCTTCAGCTCGGCCATCGTGTCGGCCGCGGCGATGGCCGCCAGTGCGGCCGTCACCGAGGCCTCGATCGCTTCTGGACGCAGGGCGTCCGCACCCTGAGGAGGGTTCTGCGCTGACATTGGTTCTCCGTTGTCCGGCGCCCCGTGGACGGGGCGGCTGGTGCCGCGCTGGCGCGGTTGTTGCAGTTGTGGCGCCCCTGATCTGGAGCGTGTGCTTCAGTCCTGCGAGGTGGACGTGCGTTGCGCGCTGGCGCTCGCGTACAAACACACGGCGGCGGCGGTGGCCAGGTTGAGGCTTTCGGCCGCCCCGTAGATCGGGACGGCGACCGTGGTGTCGGCCAGCTGCAGATGCTCGGTCGGCAGGCCCCACGACTCGTTGCCCATCACCCAGGCCGTCGGCCGGGCCAGCCGATCCGTGAGGTCGGTGAGCTCGGTGCCGGCCTCACCGTCGGTGGCGAACACCTGCAGGCCGGCGGCCCGACACGCGTCGATCGCCTCGGCCAGGTCGACCCCGGTGACCACGGGCAGGTGAAAGATGCTGCCCACGCTGGCGCGGACCGTCTTCGGGTTGTACACCTCGACCGAGTCGGACGACAGGATCACCGCGTCGGCGCCGAACGCGTCCGCACAGCGGATCACGGTGCCGGCGTTGCCCGGGTCACGGATCTGCGCGCAGACCACCACCAGCTGCGGATCGTCCGCGAGCGCGTCCGACAGCGGCAGGTCGAGCGCCCGGCAGACCGCCACGACGCCCTGCGGCGTGACGGTGTCCGAGATGGTGGCGATGTTCTGCTCACTGACCGCGTAACACGGCACGTCGGCAGCCCGTGCCGCGCTCAGCAGTTCGACGTGGTCGTGCACGGCGGCCCAGCGAAAGAACACGGTCTCGACGGTGCCCGGCAACTTGAGCGCCTCACGGATCGCCTGCGGCCCTTCGGCCAGGAACCGGCGGGTGGCCCGTCGTTCCTTGCGGCGCAGCAACGCGCGGGCGGCGCGCAGCACCGCCTGCGAGGGCTCTGGAAGCTCCAGACGTTCCGGGATCATCGACGATCACTTTCGAAGTTCAGGACGGGACCGCTCCAGGGGAACGGCCCGTCACGAGGGACTGCTCGGCGGCTCGCACGCTCGGTCGGTGGGGTGAGCCGGGCCTGCCTACCGGCCACTCGAGCAGGGCGGCCGGTGCCGACTGCTCGGCGCGGCACGGCGGATCGTGCGCAATGCCGCACCGGGACGGTAGCGGGCCTGCGATCAGGCGCTGACGCTCGCGCCGGCCTTGGCCACCTCGACCAGCTTGCCGAACGCGGGAGCGTCGTTCACGGCGAGTTCGGCCAGCATCTTGCGGTCGACCTCGACACCGGCGGACTTCAGGCCGCTGATGAAGCGGTTGTAGGTCATGCCCTCTTCGCGGGCCGCGGCGTTGATGCGCTGGATCCACAGCGAGCGGAAATCGCCCTTGCGGTCCTTGCGGTGGGCGTAGTTGTAGGTGGCGCTGTGGAGCAGTTGCTCCTTCGCCTTGCGGTACAGGCGCGACCGTTGGCCGCGGTAGCCGGCCGCCTGGTCGAGAACTTCGCGGCGCTTCTTCTGTGCGTTCACCGAACGCTTGACGCGTGCCATGGTGGTACTCCTTGTGTTCAGGGTCCGGAACGGGCCGGACCTCGCGCGCGAGGGCGCGAATGGTCTGGGTCAGCGGGCCTTGTAGGAGCCGAGCAGCTTGCGGGCCTTCTTGGCGTCGCTCTTGGCCACGACCTTGTCGCCGTCGAGGCGGCGAGTGCGCGAGCTGGCCTTGTGCTCGTTCAGGTGCATCTTGCCGGCCTGGCGGTGCATCACCTTGCCGGTGCCGGTGAGGCGGAACCGCTTCTTGGCACCGGAGTGCGTCTTCATCTTCGGCATCGTGCCGCTCGCTTTCTTGTTTCTTCTCGGTCTTACACGTCGATGTCGGGGTCGAGATTGTCGGCCGGACCCCGGCGTCGCTTGGTGGTGGATTCGGTCTGGTGCGAGGCGCGGTGCTCGGCCTCGGCGGTGCGCTCGGCCTCGGCGGCCGCCGCCCGTTCGGCCATGCGCACCTGCTTCTGCGCTTCGGCGTCGACGCGGGCCTCGGACTTCTTGCGCGTCGGCGACAGCACCATCAGCATGTTGCGGCCGTCCTGCTTGGGCGCGGATTCGACGAAGCCGTCTTCGGCCACGTCGTCGGCCAGCTTCTTCAGCAGGTTGAAGCCGAGTTCTGGACGGCTCTGCTCGCGACCCCGGAACATGATGGTGATCTTCACCTTGTCGCCGGCCTTGAGAAAGCGGACCACGTGACCCTTCTTGGTCTCGTAATCGTGGCTGTCGATCTTGGGCCGCAACTTCATTTCTTTGATCACGGTGTTGGTCTGGTTGCGTCGGCTCTCACGGGCCTTCTGGGCGGCCTCGTACTTGAACTTGCCGTAGTCCATGAGCTTGGCGACCGGCGGGCGGGCCATCGGCGCCACCTCCACCAGGTCGAGATCGGACTCGCGGGCGAGCCGCAGGGCGTCCTCGACGCGGACGATGCCGACCTGTTCGCCGGCAGGCCCGACCAAGCGCACCTCGTTTGCATGGATGCGCTCGTTGATCCGTGGTTCGCTGATTTTTCCTCCAGGTGGTCGCAGCGGTTGGGTTGTGGCGTTGTGCTGCCGACCATGCAAAAAGGCCTCCGCCCAGGCGGAGGCCCCACGAAACGAGCCGGCCGGGCGCGGTGCGCCTGGCCTGGCTGGCTGACCCTCCGACTCGAAGGCCGGACGGGTGGGAGCGGGGCTCCACTTGCAGCGGACCAGCCGGTTGGCCGGTCGACGAACGTCATTCTAGCTTATTGCCTCGCGGACCAGCCAAATCCGCCTCATCGTTGGTTCAGACCAGCCATCGGTTGTGCGTATCGAGACCCGATCGCCGGTCTGAGCAGCCAAATCCGCCTCATCGTTGGTCCAGACCAGCCATCGGTAGAGCGTATCGAGACCCGATCGCTGGTCTGAGCAGCCAAATCCGCCTCATCGTTGGTTCAGACCAACCATCGGTTGAGCGTATCGAGACCCGATCGCCGGTCTGACCTGCCGAAACCCGAACACCGGTCAAGCCTGCCGAGGCCCGATCACTGGTCGAGCCTGTCCAGACCCGAACGCCGGTCGAGGTTGTCGAAACCTCTTGGGAGCATGTGTTCGACACGCTCAACCAACCGAGAGCCAGCCCCACCCGTCCGGCACCCGGACGAGCCGCCGCCCGGCCGCCAACTGGCCGATCAGGTCACCCTCGATGATCAGCAGGTGCGGACCGGCGACGTCCACCACGATGGCGGAGGCCCCCACCTCGACGGCTGTGGCCGCTACCTCGTCCAACGTGCAGGGCACGGGCCGAGCGGAGGCGTTGAAGGCATGCAAGGCGTCCAGGCCGCTGAAGGCCAGCGCACCGCTGGCGCCCGAGGCCGACGTCATCAACACTGCCGCCAGTTCGGCATGCCGATCGGGGACGGGACCGTCACCGCCGTCGTCCCCCTCGGCGACGATGGGCATCAACAGCCGTGCGCCGCACAACGCGGCGACTGCCGCCAGATAGTCGTCCGGGCCGGTCGCTGCGGCGGCCGCGCGCAGCGCCGCGCGCACCTGCGCATCGGCCTCGCCGCGATCACCGGCCCAGGCGGCGTTCGGCTGCCCCAATGTCTTCACCCGACCCAGCCAACCACACCCCGGCCACACCCGCGCGGTGCTGTACCCGGCTCGCCGATGCTGGCAGGCTGCACCCATGGATCTTTCCACCTGGGTGATGATCGTCGTGCTGGCCTGGACGCTCGTCGGACTGCTGCTGGTGGCCTTCATCTGGACCCGCGCGCCCTGGAAGGCAGTGCTCGGCTGGCTGGGCATCGCACTGATCCCGCTGGGCGTCTGGCTGGTCGGGTTGTCGCAGGCGGCGGTGGACGGGTGGAACACGCTCGCCACGTGGTGGCAGACGCTGATCTTCACCCCGCCCGTGTTGATCGGGCTGAGCGTTCTGGGCCTGGCGGCCGCGCTGCTGGTGCTCAGCCGACTCGTGCCCTCACGTCCGCGCACCCGCAGGCCCAAGACGCCCAAGACGCCGACCTCGACGATTCCGCCGGCCGGCGGCGCGCCCACCTATCGGCAGCCGCCGTCGAGCAACCCGGCCGAGCAGACCCTGATCCTGCCCGAGAACCGGCCCAATCCCTGATCGAGCGGACACCCGGGTCTCACCGCCCTCGTCCGGCTCGCGCCCAATGGCTGCGATTCAGCCCTCGGACGAGTCGTTCTCGCCGTAGGCCTGTGCCAATCGGTGCCGCAGATCGTCCACGCAACGCTCGGCATA
>DAOSUG010000115.1:4981-6509 GCA_035378545.1 Micropruina sp.
CGCCGTAGGCCTGTGCCAATCGGTGCCGCAGATCGTCCACGCAACGCTCGGCATAGTCGCGGTCACTGCGCTGAATACCCATCAACGGACGCTGCTCGATCTCGCTGCGCACCAGCACGAACGGCCAGGGGTCGCCGTCGCGGTACCGGATCGCCTTGACCTCGCGCCAGGGCACCTCATAGGTCTTGATGCCATTGCGCAGCCGAAGCCCCGCGGCGTCCGCACGCACGTAACAGAGCCCAATGCCCAGGGCCAGCGCCACCATGATCAGCAGAAAGAACACCAGCGTGAGCACCTGGATCGGGGTGAACAGGGCGCGGGTGATGGGCGGCGTCATGAACCAGCCGAGCAGCGAGGCCGCCACCAACGAAACCGACAGCGACACCCCCATGCGCAGCGACGCCTTGGGGCGGTACGTCACCGGTTCCGGCTGCTCGTGCACGCTCATCGCGAACCCATCATCGACCGCGACCTCACAGCCGACAGGCGACGATGTCGGTGACCAGAATCGCGTCCGCACCCACGTCGTAGAGCCGGTCCATGATCTGGGGTGCCTCCTGGCGCGGAATCATCGCCCGCACCGCCACCCAGCCCGGCTTGGCCAAGGGCGAGACGGTCGGCGCGTCCAGGCCGGGGGTGAGCGCGCACGCGTCAGCCAACTTCGCCTCGGCGACGTTGTAGTCGACCATGTAGTAGCTGCGGGCGGTGAGCACACCGGTGAGCCGGCGGATCAGCCGATCCAGGCCCTCGGGCGCCGGCGCGGCGGCACGCTGGATCAGGATCGCCTCCGAGGTCATGATCGAGTCGCCGAACAACTCCAGGCCCGCGCGCTTGAGCGTGCTGCCGGTCTCGACCACGTCGGCGATCGCGTCCGCGACACCGAGCCGAATGGACGATTCGACGGCGCCGTCCAGCCGGATCAGGCGGGCATCCAGGCCCTGCTCGTCCAAGAAACTGCGAACCAGGCCGGGAAACGAGGTGGCGATGCGCTTGCCCTGCAGGTCGGCGATCGTCCAGTCGGCACCGCCCGGGGCGGCGAACCGGAATCGGGTGCCGCCGAAGCCGAGCGGCAGCACCTCGACGGCCGCGGCGGCCGAGTCGATCAGCAGGTCGCGGCCGGTGATGCCGAGGTCGAGGGTGCCCTCGCCGACGTAGACGGCGATGTCCCGCGGGCGCAGATAGTAGAACTCGACACCGTTGCTCTCATCGAGCAGCACCAGGTCCTTGGTGTCGTGGCGCTGCCGGTAGCCGGCCTCGCGCAGCATCTGGGTGGACGCCTCCGAAAGGGAGCCCTTGTTGGGCACGGCGATCTTCAGCAGGGCAGGCTCGGACACTTCAGCGACTCTACTCACAGGTGCGCGTAGACCTCGTCGAGGTCCAAGCCGAGGGCGATCATCAGCACCTGCGTGTGGTAGATCAACTGGCTGATCTCGAGCGCCTGGTCATCGCGGGACTGGTACTCGGCGGCCATCCACACCTCGGCGGCCTCTTCGACGATCTTCTTGCCGATGGCGTGCACGCCGGCGTC
>DAOSUG010000116.1:0-6458 GCA_035378545.1 Micropruina sp.
ACAGGTGCCCGATTGCAGGGGTCGCAGGGTGATCGAGGTGGCGTCGGTCGCGGGTCCGTCGATCTGGCACTGCAGGCGGGTGTTCTGGTAACCCGCCAGCCCGGATTCGGTCAGGTTGTACGTGACTCCGGGCCTCACGTTCACGTACTGGGCGCTGTCGATCGGTGCTCCCGGACGGGTGACGACCGGCAGCCCGGCCGGGAAGGTGCCAGTCGGAGTGGCCGTCAGGGTCCAGTCGCTCGGCACGGCTGTGCCGCCGTTGTCGTTGACGACCTCCTTGGCCAGCCGCAGCTCTGCGGTCTGGTTGATCGCGGTGCACTTGACCCGGCTGCCGATCGGCACTTGCACGCCGCCGTTGATGCCGTCGGAGAAGCCTGAAATCTGCACGCCGTTCGCGTCGATCTCGATGCAGGTCATCGAGCCGGTGGAGAGCGGATTCGACTCCAGGTTGGTGCGGTTGTCGATCTGGGCGTACTCCGGAGGGCCCCCGGACTCGCGGAGCTGGTACGTGACCCCGGGCGTCACCAGCACGTTCGTGGCACCGGCCGATCCGGACGTGCCGTTGGGCCCGGTCAGAGCCCCCGCCGGCGCGACCGCCTGCAGCGTCCAGGCGGTCGGCGAGGCGGTTCCACCCCGGACCTCCTTCGCCAGCGTCAGCCGGCTCTGGCAGGTCACCACGTTGGTGACCGTGAAGGCGTTGGTGGTGCCACTCAGGGAGGCGGCGTAGGGCAGGTTGCTGACCGGCGTGGTGGTGCCGTCGCGCACCACGGTCGACGCACCGCGCGTACACAGGGCCGGGAGCGTCACGGTTTCAGAGATGGTGGCCGTGTTTCCGACGGTGTAGCCGTCACGGGTGACGCCCCAGCCCTGGTTGGTGGCTGCGGCACCGCCCGGTCCGGTCAACTGCAGTTGGGCCTGGATGGTGTCCGGCTGCCGGCCCTCGGCGTAGGTGGTGCCGTTGATCACCCAGCTCTTGTTCACCACGATCGATGCCGGCGGCTGCGGGGCGCGGTTGTACACCGTGCAAGTGACCGCGGCGGTGGCCGGCGCATTGATGGAGAAACCGGTCGCGCCGCTGTTGGTCACCGTGACTGCCGCGCCGGTCAGCAGGTTGGTACAGACAGCGTTCTTCGTGCTCTGGGTGACCAGGGTGTAGCCGCTCTGCTGCGTCTCGGCCAGGGTGACCGCAGCCGAGGTGGTTCCGCCGGGGAAGGTCAGCGGAAAGTTCACCGCGCCGGTGCCGTCTGCGACAGTGGTGCGGGTGGCCGGCAGACCGCCGATGCCGGCCGTGCTGGTGCTGCCGTTGAACACCCAGCCCGCCCCGGCCGGCGTGGCTCCGGTCACGTTCTCGCCGGTGTTGCCCGACGGCACGATCTGCTTGGTGACTGAGATCGAGCCGGTGCAGTTGCCCAGCGCCAGGTTGCGCAGCGCCTGGCCCGCCTCTGCGTAGCTCGACGACTGGTAGTAGTCGGCAACCGCGCTATTGGTGCCGTTGTACCTCACGGGGCCGGAGATCGCCGCCAGGTTGAGGCCCGTCGCGGTGTCGCTGACGCCGCTTCCGACGCCCAGTGCGATCACCCTTGTGCCTTGGCTGCGCAGCGCGTTTGCGGAGAAGATGCCGTTTTCGGTCTCGCGAAAACGGGTGAAGGTGCCCGGACCTTCTTGCGGATCGTTGTAAAAGGTCGGGCTGCCGTCGGTGATGATCACGGTGAGATCAGGGGTGTCTGCGGCGTTCGCGACCACGGCCAGGCCACGGTCCCAGTTGGTGCCTCCGCCGGCGGTCCAGCCGGCGTAGCGCGACTTGAAGTCCGCTGCCTGCGCAGCGGTCGAGACCGATGTGAGCGCAGGGTAGTTCTGGGTGGCGTTGATGGCCGGGCTGACCCTCGAAAAGCTGAACAACGACATCCGCGACGGGGTGCCCTGCAGGGCGTTCACCAAGGTGTCGGCGGCGCCACGCAGAGCCGGCACGTCCGTCACCGAACCGGAGAGATCCAGGACGAGCGCTACGTCCAATCCGCAGGACCTCGGCAGCGTGGGGTTGACCTTGGACACCTGCCAGATTCCGCCGGAGGCGTCGCGGGTGGTGTTGCCGGAGCGCAGCATGAAGTTGCTGGTGGTCTGCGACGAGATGGTCTGGCCGCCGATCAGTTCGGGGGTCTGGAACTGGTAGGCCGTCGACTGGGAGTTGGCGCCGTCGCCGTCGCCGGTGCGCAGCGCCGGGTTCAGTAGCCAGCCGGCGGGCGCCGAGATCTGCTTGACGTAGTACTGCTTGTTGCGGTTGGCGCCGCCGTTTCCGGTGTTGGCGACGGTGAAGTTACAGTCGCCGTCGGCGTCGGAGGTGCAGGTCTGCAGGGCGGTAGTGGAGGTTGCAGTCGCATAGAGCCCGAGCACGACGCCCTGCACTGCGGTCACACCGGTGACGCCGGTTCGGTTGCCACCGACCCGGACGCTGATCACGGTGGTGGTGTTGGTCACCGGTGGCACCGCATTCGGGTCCACCGCACCCCCGCGCGTCGACGGCTTGCCGGTTGCCACCACAGACGGCGATGCCGAGGCCGTGGGAGTGGAGTCCGCGCTCGGGCTGGCGCTCGCGCTCGGGCTGGGCGACTCGGACGGTTCTGCGCCGGCGGACTTCGTCGGTTCGGCACTCGGGGCCTCGGACGCCTTCGCGGAGGCGGTGGGCGTAGCCTCGGCGGGCTTGGCAGCTGCGGCCGATTCGGATGGGGTGGGCGTCGGGGTCGCAGAAGCACTGTTCGGCACCACACCGACGCTCAGCCCGATCACCAGCAGCGCGAGGGCCGCAGCACGCATTCTGAATCCGACCGACGCAACGCGCATGAGACCCCTTCTCCCTGGCGAGCCGCCCCGCACCGCCTGTCGAGACTGGAGCAGACTAACCGAAGCTCCGGCAGCCGCGACACCTATCGAGCACAAGGTTGAGACTTGCTAAGCAACGCGCGTGAATCACGGGGATCGCATCGATTTGTTATGGTCGTCGGCCCCTGTCTCGAACCCACCGATACGGCCTTTTGTCACTGCCGCTCTCGTGCCTCGCCGTGTGGCGGCGCCTGGGTGAGTGGATCCGAGGTCGCGAGGGAGGGGCAGCAGGTCGTCTCGACTGAGGAGAACGCGGCAGGTGTGTGCTCAGATGGTCTCGAGTGGTGACCCAATCGGGAGGCACACCACTAGGGTGACGGAATGCCCCCCCTGACCAGCAGCCCCGAGCAGCCGCAGCCGCTGCGGGTCGTGCTGGCCGGGGTCAAGAGCTGGGTCGAGCGGTGCGGCTCGGTCTGGGTCGCCGGCCAGTTGATCGAGCTGAAGCGTCGCTCAGGGGCCGCCACGCACTTTCTCACCCTGCGTGACGCCCTGGCCGAGGTGTCGGTGACGGTCACGGCGTCGACCGTCGTGCTGGATGCCGCAGGCCCGATCGCCGAGGGCATGCAGGTGGTGGCGCTCGTCCGGCCCACCGTGTGGACGCGCAACGGCTCGCTCAGCTTCGAGTGCGGCGACCTGCGCGCGTCCGGCGAAGGACGGCTGTTGGCCGCCATCGAGCAGCGCAAGCGCATGTTGCAGGCTGAAGGACTCTTCGATCGGGCCCGCAAGCGGCCGCTGCCCTTTCTGCCCCGAGGGATCGGCCTGATCACCGGGCAGGGCAGTGCCGCCGAACGCGACGTGCTGCAGGTGGCGCACCGCCGGTGGCCCGCCGCGCGGTTCGTTGTGCGGCATGCGGTGATGCAGGGCCAAGGCTGTGTGGACGACGTGCGCGACGCGCTCAGCGTGCTCGACCGGGATCCGTCCGTCGACGTGATCGTGGTGGCCAGAGGAGGCGGTTCGCTGCAGGATCTGCTCCCGTTCTCGGACGAGTCCCTGGCTCGGGCCGTCTTCGCCTGCGGCACGCCCGTGGTCAGCGCCATCGGTCACGAGCCTGACACCCCGATCCTCGATCTGGTCGCCGACGTGCGTGCCGCCACCCCCACCGACGCCGCCAAACGGGTGGTGCCCGATGTGACGGACGAGCGGGCGCGGGTGGCGCAGGCGACCGAACGACTGCGCAGCGGCCTGTTGCGCATGCTCGACCGGGAGGCCGTCCACTTACAGTCACTTCGCTCCAGACCGGTGCTGGCGAACCCACTGGGCGCGGTCGAGGTGCAGGCCGATCAGGTGCACCAGCTGCACGAGCGGGCGCGTCGAGCCATGCGGGCCAGGGTGCGCGAAGAGTCGTCGTGGGTCGATCACACCGTGAACCGCGTGCGCGCGCTGTCCCCCAGGGCCACACTGCTTCGCGGCTACAGCATTCTGAGCGCCGACGACGGTGGCACCATCAACTCCGCAGGCATGGTGACGCCGGGGATGCAGGTGCGTGCGATGCTCGCGGACGGCACCCTGCACGCGCAGGTCACCGACGTGCACATGAAAGAGAAGGCAGATGACTGATCCAATCGCCGGTGCCGACGCTCCGCAGTCCGGCGGGCCCGTGGCGCCACCGCAGTCCTACGAAGCCGCACGGCAACGCCTGGTCGAGGTCGTCCAGAAGCTGGAGTCAGGCTCGGTGCCCCTGTCGGCGGCCATGGATCTCTGGCACGAGGGCGAGTCGCTGGCCAGGCAGTGCCAGCAGTGGCTCGACGGCGCCAAAGAGACCATCGAGCAGACCCTGCGCGAGGATTCCTCCGGCCGACCGACTGCATAGGTTCAAAAGATCTTTGCGTTCGCTGTCGGCGTAGCGTCAAAACTGTGGCTTAAGTCAGTAAAGGCGCAAGATTCTGCTATATTAGTGGGAGCAACTAACAATTAGTACAGGAGGTGCTGCCGATGAGCACGATCGACCGCTGGCTGGCCTCCCTCAGGCTGATGCAGGTGCAGGACATGCGCGTCTACCGCGACCTGCGCTGAGCAGCCCGAGCGAGTTCCAGAAAAGCTCCAGGCCCTTTCGTCCGATGGACGAAAGGGCCTTCGTGGCTACGTCCGGGCGCTACGGTCGTCACCGCACCGAGGGGCCCACGACGATTCAGGAGATGACGAAGTCGGTGTCGGTTCAGGCGCTCGCGCGTCTACTCGCGTTGCCGGACATGTATGCGGGAATGATCTCGAACGACGGCCCGACGTTTGCCGGATCGGACGCGATCGTGGCCGACTCCGATCACGCGGTGCTCATTCATTGCACGGCCGGCAAAGACCGCACGGGCGTTGCCGTGGCCCTTCTGCTGGACGCGGTCGGCACCGATCGAGCGTCCCTGGTGGCCGACTACGCGGCCTCGCACGAGCGACAGTCCGGGTCTGGGCGGACGGCATGCGGCACGCGCTTGTCCGTCTGGGTGTTCCGGACCTGCCCGAGATCGAGGCGCTGATGATCGCTTCGCCGGCCTCGGCCATCGAATCCGTGCTCGACGGCCCGGACGCGCACGGCGGTGCGCCCGCCTACCTGCCGATTCCCCCAACCCCCGCCTAACTATCTCCCGCCCGCGAAGCTTCGCAGGCGCTGGATGGTTAGGCGGGGGTTCGGGATTCGCCGCACGGCGGTAGCGTCGGCTCCGAGAAGTTCATCGACCAGGCCGGCCACTACGGCGGCTTGACGCCTGTCCTCGAGCGCCGCGACCACCACCCCGTCCCGCTTCGGCACCACCCACCGCTGGCCGGACGGAGTCACCGTCACGGTGACCAAGCCAGCGCCCTGCTGGCCCAGCGGATGGGTTCGCGAGGTGAACACCTTCACACCCTTCGTGGTGACGGTGACCATCACGAACGGAAGCGGTACGGCCATCGACCTGGTCGACATGCAGGTGCTGGACGCTCCGCCGGCGCCGGACGCCGATCCGGTGCACGACCCCGGCAGGGTCGGCCCCGCACCACCGGCGAAGGTGGCCGCCGGCAAGGCGGCGACGTTTCGAGTGGCCCTGGGCGTGAAGAGGTCCGGCACGCTGCAGGTGCACGTGAGCCTGTCCCCCAGCCGCACCCGCGCCACCTTCCGCCCCCCGACCGATCGAACACGTCGGCACCAGGCTGGTCGAGCTATTCCGCTGGGCGAAACGTGCAGCCGCGGGGTCTGAGGTTCTGCCGATGCGTCGACACCAGTCCCCGTGGTTGACCTCGCGCGGCCAGGTACTCATCACGCACGGGCGAACCCGCTCAACCAGCCCTACGACCCCGCAGCGATGCTGCAGCTCTGCGGACGGCGTCTCCACACGCTCGACCGGCAGTCCGGTTTCGACCGATGCGCCGAGAACTCAGTCCTCCAGCGTGGTGAGGTCGCCCTCGTCCTGACCCAGCGCACGCGCCTTCAGCACCCGGCGCATGATCTTGCCCGAGCGGGTCTTGGGCAGTTTGTCGGGAAAGTCGATCGCATCGGGTTTGGCGATCGGCGACAGGTGCGCTGCCACGTGGCGGCGCAGATCCTCGGCCAGTTCCTGGCTGCCCTGAGCGCCGACCCGGAGCGTGACGAAGGCATGGATCGCCTGCCCCTT
>DAOSUG010000117.1:0-6450 GCA_035378545.1 Micropruina sp.
GGTGGCCCGATCGGGTGCGCGCAGGGCCACCCGGTCGCCGCGCCCCACCAGCAGGCCTCGCCAGGGCCGTGAGGTGCTGGCCGACAGTGCCAGCAGGTGCAACCAGACTGCGAGGCGGCGGGCCGGCGATACCTTGCCGAAGCCGACCTGCAGCACCAGATCCTGTTGGGTGGCCACCCGCCCGGTGAGCCGTACCGCGCCCAGGTCGAGGGCGATGTCGTGGTGCACCACCGGGTCGTCTGGCCGAACCGGCAGGCTGTCGAGAATAGGCGTCACCTGGCGAGCCAGCCCGTTCAGCAGCCGCGTGCCGATCTCGCCGGGCGGGACGACGCCGCGCAACCATTCCGCGCGCAGGGCCCGGTCGAGCGGGTGACCGGTGCGGGCCAACGTCAGCAATCGCTCGCCGACCGCCCAGCGCTGCAGCCCGTTCAACTCGACGGGGATCTCATCGAGCGCCGGCTCGTCGCTCCAGTAACTGAGCCCGCACCGTTCGCGCAGAAAGTGGTGCACGGGGTTCTTGATGAGCGCGAGCAGGTCGTCGAGGGCCAGTTCGGTCAGTTCGGGGGCGGGTGCGAACGGGGTATCGGGCGTCACCGGACGACGCGGACCGCTGAGCGCGATCGCGCCGCGCAACCCCGCGGGGTCATAGCTGGCCGGGGGAGCGCCGGCACCGAACAGGGAGGGGCTGAACGGTTGCAGCGGATGCTGTCGCTGCGTCACACCGGCCCGGCCGAGCAACTCGAGCAGGTCGGCCAGCGCGGCGGGCGGAGGAATTTGCTCGTTGGTTTGCGCCGAACGGGCCTGATGAACGATCACCACGCCCTGCCGGGCGGACTGGACGGCATCGGCCAGCGCCTGCCGATCCTCGGCCGGAGGGTCGGGCTCGCCGGGACGGGGTGCCCGCAGCATCAGGTTGTCGCCGTCGCGTTCGGGTGGTCGCGGGAACACGCCGTCGTCGAGACCCAGCAAACAGACGACCCGGTACGGCACGCCCCGCAGCGACCGCAGCGAGCACACCGTCAGCGACCCGTTGCCGAAGGTGGAGCGGGCCTCGCCGCGCTCGAACTCGTCGCGCACCAGGGCGGTGAGGTCATCCAGTTCGAGCAGCTCGTCACCCGCGCCACGCTCGGCCAGGTCGGCCAGGCGCAGCAGCGCGTCGGTGCGCTGCCAGGCCTGGTCGCCATCGACCTGGGTGAAGGCGTCCAGGGCACCCTGTAGTCGGCCCACCCAGCCCGCAAGGGTGGTGGACTCGGCCGCCTCGGTGGCCAGCCGCGAAAGCCTGCTGATCAGTTCGGACAGGCCACCCAGGGCCACCAGGTCGCCGTCACCGACACCCTGCAGCGGCAGCACGGTGCCGACCATCGGCAACTGATCCTCGCCGAGTGCCACGCCGAGCAGCATGCGTTGCAGACCCGCCGCCCAGGTGTTCTGCGGCACGCGCGCAAGGCCGAACCGCTCACGATGCGCGGACGAGAGGCCCCAGCGCACCCCGGCCTCGTCGGCCAGCCGGGTGAGTCGTTCGATGGAGTCGGCGTCGAGGTTGAAGCGCTCGGCCACGGCCGGCTTGGCGCACAGGTCGAGCACCTCGGCGGCGCCGGCCCGCGAGTCGATCAACGTGAGCACCTGCACCAACACGCTGACCAGTGGGTTGACCTCAGCCGAGCTGCGGTCGGCCAACTGCACCCGGAAGTCGTTGGCGACGTGCCGCCCCGGCACCCCCGCCGGCAGCCGGAACGCGGCCTGGACGAGCGGCGCCGCGGCAGCCAGATTCGGGCAACCCACCACGATGTGACGCGGTTCGAGGCTCGGATCAGCGGCCAGCAGCGCGGTGATCGCATCGCGCAGGATCTCGACCTGACGCTCGAGACCGTGGCCGCCGTGCACCTGCACCGACCCATCGCTTCGGGGCGGCGTGAGCACCTCGCCCTGCAACGTTCGCTGCAGCCAGCCCAGCGTGCCGGACGGAGCCGGCTGCGGCGGCAACGGACGCACGATCGCCCGCTCGTACAGCTGCCGGTTCGCTGCGCGCGCGAAGCCGGTGAGGCGTGCGGCGGGACCGCTCGCCGCCGCATTCGGTTCAACGGCGGGGGGCTCGCGCAGCGACACGTGCACCTCGCGATGCTCGGCGAGCGCGGTCAGCACGTCGAACCACCAGGGTGACAGCGGCTCGGGCTGCACGAGCGACAACGTCGGCGGTAATGGCAACGCCGCCGATGCATGGCGCAGCCCGGCCAGGAACTCGCTCGTAACCCGCAGGGGGCTGGCCGTCTCGGCGGCGAGCCGCCACAGCACCGGCTGCCACGCGTCGAAGCCGAGTTCGGTACCGGTCTCGTCACAGTTCTCGCCGGCCTCCCAGCGCCGCACCAGCGCGGGTCGCCACAGCAGATACCGCTGAAACAACGTGGCGATGCGAAGCGCCACCGGGTAGGCGCTGCGCGAGCCGGCCAGATGGCGACGCAGCTGCTCGAGTTGCGGCTCGTCGCCCGCCGTCCCGATCGCTTGCAGCAACCGCCACGCCAACTGTCGCGGATGCCAGAACTGGCCCTGGTCGCCGAGGTGCCGTAGCAGGCGGCCGGTGCTCATGAAGCTGATGCCGGCGCACACCCCTTCGCCCGGACGGCCCAGGCGTTGCGCCAGCTCGTTGGTCAACCAGCGACGCACGTGCGCGTGCGGGGTGACCACCACGTCGAGCACGAACGGATCATCACGCGTACCCCCCAGCCGCGCCGCCAGTTCGGCGGCGAGCGCAGTGGCGTCGGCAGCGGTATGCAGAAACAGTCCGGTCATCGTGGGCACCACTGTAAAGGCGGCGACTGACAGTTCTGCGCGAACCATGCCCGCTCGCGCGACCGGCGGATCCAGGGCTCGCCCAGCGGCCTGGTCGCCGTTACAGATTGCTGTGGGTGCGGGCCTCTACAGTGTGCAGGGTGCCGGAGACCGATGAGCTGCTAGCCGCTCTCGACCCCGAACAGCGGGCCGTCGCGACCACGTTCGGCGTACCCGTGTGCGTAATAGCCGGCGCAGGCACCGGCAAGACCCGCGCCATCACCCACCGCATCGCCCACGGCTGCGCCACCGGCGCCTACGACCCGTTCGCGGTGCTGGCCGTCACGTTCACCACACGGGCGGCCGGCGAGCTGCGTGGGCGGCTGCGCGGCCTCGGCCACCCGCGGGTGCAGGCGCGCACGTTCCATTCCGCCGCCCTGCGTCAGGCCCAGTACTTCTGGCCCGGGGCGATGGGCGCCGAACTGCCGCGGGTCAGCGATCAGCGCTTCGGGCTGATGGCCGAGGCGGCCGGACGACAGTTGAGCCAACGGGTCGAAACCGGCACCCTGCGCGACCTGCTGACCGAGATCAGCTGGGCCAAGGTCAGTAACGTGCCGCCGGCCGACTATGCCGAGATCGCGTTGGCCGAGGGTCGCGAGGTGGCCGCCGTCGATGCCACGGGGGTGGGCCGCATCTACGCCCGCTACGAAAAGCTCAAGATCGATCGCGGGGTGATCGACTTCGACGACGTGCTGCTGTGCGCAGTGGCCCTGCTCAGCGACCACGACGACGTCCGCACCCAGGTGCAGCGCACGTACCGGCATCTGGTGGTCGATGAGTACCAGGACGTCAGCCCGCTGCAGCAGAAGCTGCTCGAGCTGTGGCTGGGCGAGCACGGCGACCTGTGCGTGGTGGGCGACCCGGCCCAGACCATTCACCGCTTCGCCGGCGCCCGGTCGACCTACCTGACCCGGTTCGCCGTCCGGCATCCGAACGCCGAGGTGATCCGGCTGGTGCGCGACTACCGCTCCACCGACGAAGTGGTCGAGGTGGCCAATGGGGTGCTGCATTCCCGGGGTCCCGCCGCAGGCGTGCGCCTGGTCGCCCAGGGAGGCTCCGGGCCGGCGCCGGTCTTCACCGCTGCCGAATCCGAGGCCGACGAGGCGGCACGGGTGGCGACGTGGCTGAAGCAACTGATCGCCGACGGGGTGCCCGCCTCCGACCTCGCCGTGCTGTACCGCATTCACGCCCAGTCGCCGGCCTACGAGGCGGCACTGTCGCAGGCCAAGGTGCCCTTCACCCTGCGCAGTTCGGAGGGCTTCTTCCAGCGCGCCGAGGTGCGGGGCGCGATCGTGGCACTCAAGGCGCAGGTGGCGGCGGCCTCCGACGATCTGCTCGGCACCGTGCGCGGCGTGCTGGCCGGGGTCGGTTGGACGCCCGAGCCGCCCACCGGTCAGGGGCAGGCGCGCGAGCGTTGGGAGTCGCTGGCCGCACTGCTCAACCTGGCGTCCGGCCACCTGGAGCGGCACCCCGGGGCCGGCCTGCCCCACCTTCTCGACGAACTGGACGAGCGCTCCAGGGCCGAGCACGTCCCGTCCGGTGCGGGGGTGACCCTCTCGACGCTGCATGCGGCCAAGGGTCTCGAATGGACGGGCGTCGCCCTGGTCGGGCTGCAGGAGGGCACGTTGCCGTTCGCCCTGGCCACCTCGCCCGCCCAGCTCGCCGAAGAGCAGCGACTGCTCTACGTGGGCGTCACCCGCGCCCGGCGGCACCTGTGGCTGTCGTGGGCGCCCTCACGCACCGGCGGCGGAGCCCGCCGCAAGCCGTCGCGGTTCCTGGACGGTATCCGTCCCGAAACCGAACCGGTGCGACCGGCGCGTCCGAGCGGCAAGAAGAAGCAGAAGGCGAAAGGGCTGGACTGCCGCGAGTGCGGGCGTCCGCTGGCGCCGGGGGCCGAACTGAAGCTCGGCCGGCACACCGACTGCCCCTCGAGCTACGACGAGAACACCTGGGCACTACTGCGCGAGTGGCGACGCCAAGAGGCCGCGGCCGCCGGGCTGCCGGCGTTCTGCATCTTCACCGACGCCACCTTGATGGCGATCGCCGAAGCACGACCGGGCGATGAGCGCCAGTTGCTGAGCATCGCCGGCGTGGGTCGCAGCAAGGCCGACAAGTACGCCGAGGCCGTCTTCGCGATCCTCGGCCAGAACTCGGCCTGACCGCCCGCTCAGCGACCGATCAGCCCGGCTGCGGGTCGTTCCAGCCGGGTAGAAACTCGGCCAGCACGTCGCGGAACGCTGCGGTCACGTCCAACTGGGCCAGCACCGCGATGCCGCCCAGCCAGACCCGGTGAATCAGGGCATACAGGGGCGGAATGGTCAGCTTCATACCCACCCCGTCGCGGGTGCTGCTGCTGGTCACGTGCAGAAACTGTTCGCGCATCCACTCGCGGTCAAAGTGAAACTCGGGTACTCGAGCCGGTTCCACGAACGGCTCCAGGTACCCGAACAGTTCGCCGGCGTCCACATTCTTGGCGATGAAGCCTTCGGCGGCCAGCCCGGCGGTCATGGCCGCGGCATCGTTGGTGATCGCCAACCTGATCAGGTGGCCCATCGCGGGTGGCAGCCCGTGCGGCAGCCGCGCGACCAGTCCGAAGTCCACCACGCCGAGACGTCCGTCGGGCAGCACCAGGTAGTTGCCCGGGTGCGGATCGGCGTGCAGCAGGCCCGCCCGGGCCGGCCCGGCGAACAGAAAGCGCACATAGGACAACCCGACCCGGTTGCGCACCTCGGCCGGCGAATCCACCACCGAGGTCAGCTTGCGCCCGTCCAGCCAGTCGCTGATCAGCACCCGGGCGGTGGCCTCGTGCACCCTCGGCACGACGAACTCGGCATCGCCCTCGAACGCGGCGGCGGCCTGGGCCTGATGCTGCGCCTCGAGGGTGTAGTCGACCTCTTCGGAGATGCGTTCGGCCAGTTCGCGGGTGATCGTCACCACGTCGACCCCGCCGGCGAGCGGGGCGACCACACCGGCCAACCGCTCGATCTGGCGCAGGTCGGAACGCAGCGCCCGGCCGGCCCCCGGGTACTGCACCTTGATCGCCACCGGCTGCCCACCCACCAGCACCCCACGGTGCACCTGGCCGATGGACGCAGCCGCGGCGGGCCGCAGGTCGATCGATTCGAAACGCTCCCGCCAGCGTGGGCCTAGCTCGCTGCGCAGCACGGCCTGCACCCGCGAGGACGGCAACGGGGGAGCGCTGTCCTGCAGCTTGGACAGGTGCTGGCGGTACGGAGCCGCGATCTCTTCGGGCAGAAAGGCCTCGAACATGCTCAGGGCCTGGCCGAACTTCATCGCGCCGCCCTTGAGTTCGCCGAGCACGGCGAACATCTGCTCGGCGGCCGCGCTGCGCAGGTCGCTTTCGACCTGCCCGGCATCGGCGCCCAGCAACCGGCGTCCGAACCCGACCGCCTGCCGCTGCGCCGCGCCCAGCGGCAACTGCAGCATGCGGGACGCCCGGGCGAACGACGAGGTGGGTAGCCCGCGGTCGTCCTCGGGTGTGGCTGGGTCGGTCATGGCGCCCATTGTGCCAACCCACTCCATGCCACCCCGCGGGCACCAGGCGCGCCTGCACGTGAAACGAGCGCCACACCGACCGGTGTGGCGCTCGCTGCGTGGGTTCAG
>DAOSUG010000118.1:0-6387 GCA_035378545.1 Micropruina sp.
GCTCTGGGCGCCCTGGGAACCGCCGGAGACCAGCAACGTCGGACGCTCGGGGTCGAGCCCGAACGACTGCCGCGCGCTCGGACGGCGCGCCGCGACGTCGAGTTCAGCGATGCCGCGGCGCACCGGCAGACCCAGGTAGCGGCCCCGCGCGAGCGGCGTGTCGGGAAACGAGACCGCCACCACGGACGCGAACCGCGCGGCCACCCGGTTGGCCAGCCCCGGCAGCAGGTTCTGCTCATGGATCACCACCGGCACGCCCAGGCTCTTGGCGGCCAGGTACACCGGCAGCGACACGTACCCACCGAAGCCGACGACCACGTCGGCGCCTTCGGCCTTGAGCAGCCGTCTGGCCTGCCGCACCGAGGCCACCAAGCGCCAGGGAACGGCGAACAGTTCGGGGCTGAGCGAGCGCGGCAGTGGCACCGGTGGGATCAGCAGCAGCCGCAGCCCGGCAGCCGGCACCACCTCGGTCTCGAGGCCGCGGGCGGTTCCGACCGCGACCACCGTGCCTTGCGGGTCGCGCTCGGCGATGCGCTCGGCGGTGGCGATCAACGGCGAGGTGTGGCCGGCGGTGCCTCCCCCGGCCAGCACGACGGAAACCATGGCTCTCCTAGGCGCGGTGCGACTCGACCACGGTGACCGCGGGAGCGCCCTTGCGCGACTTGCGTTCGGCCAGCTTACGGGCCTGTGGCTCGAGCTTGGCGCAGGCCAGCAGCATGCCGATGGCCGCCAGGTTGGCCATCAGACCCGACCCCCCGTACGACAACAGGGGCAGCGTGACACCGAACACCGGAATCATGCGCAGCACCACCATGATGTTCACCAGGGCCTGAATCATCAGCCAGGCGGTGATCGCCGCCGACATGTAGCGGCAGAACAGAATGTCGGAGCGCAGCGCGATGCGAAAACCGGCGTAGCCCAGCACCAGGAACAGCCCCAGCACCACCAGGGTGCCGATCAGGCCCAGTTCTTCACCGACGATGGCCAGCACGTAGTCGGTGTGGGCCTCGGCCAGCGAGCCCCACTTCTGCCTGGACGCCCCCAGACCCAGCCCCCACCAGCCGCCCGAAGCCAGCGCGAACACACCGCGCAGCGGCTGCAGGTTGACGCCCATCACGTCGTGCTCGGCGTTGAAGAAGCCGAGGATTCGATCCATACGGTTGATCGAGGTGGCGATCAGCGCCACCACGACGGCGACCACACCGGCGGCGATCGAGCCCAGCATGCGCCAGGACGCCCCGACGTGCCACAGCATGGCCATCACGATGGCGCCCATCACCATGCCGGTGCCGAGGTCGCGGTTGAGCACCACCAGGCCGATCAGCAGGGCAGAGACCGGCAGGAACGGGATCAGCAGGTGCTTGGGCTGGTCGAGCAGCTTCTGCTTGCGGGCCAGCAGGTCGGCACCCCACACGATGATCGCCAGCTTGGCGAGTTCGGACGGCTGGATGCGAAAGAACGAGGTGCCGAACTGCACCCAGTTGCGGTTGCCCTTGGCCTCGCCCCACCCCAGTGGGGTGAAGGTCAGAATCTGCAGGCCGAGCGAGACCACCACCAGCACCCAGCCCAGAATGCGGAGCGTCCGGGTGTTGCTCTTGGACAGCACGAAGGCGGCCAGGCCGCCGACCATCAGAAAGAACACCTGCCGCTTGACGAAGTAGTACGGATCGTCGAAACGGACGCTGCCCAGCACGCTCGATGCCGAGAGCACCATCATCATGCCCAGGGCCAGCAGCAGCACCGTTGGCACCAGCACCAGGTAGTAGCTGGCCCGCGGGTGAGCGAGTGCGTCGGCGATCAGCGAGGTGCGGGCGCGGGGTGCGGCGGCTTTCGTGGCCTTCTTCTTCTGCTCCAGCGGGGTGTCGAGAATCGCCACTGCTGTCAGCCCTCCTGGTCGGCCCCGGTGATCGCCTCTACAGCCCGGGAGAACGCCAGACCTCGCGCGTCGTACCCGCTGAACATGTCCAAACTGGCGCAGCCGGGGGCGAGCAACACGACGTCACCGGAAGTGGCGAACGAGCGTGCGGCCGTGACCGCCTGAGCCATTGCTCCAGTGTCGGTGGAATCGATCACCGTGACGGGGATCTGCGGCGCGTGTCGGGCGAGTGCATCGGCGATCACCTGCCGATCGATGCCGAGCAGCACCACCGCCCGCAGTTTGTCGGCATAGGTCTGCACCAGATCGTCGAACGTGGTGCCCTTGGCCTGGCCGCCGGCGATCCACACGATCGAGTCGAAGGCGCGCATGGACGCGGCCGCCGCGTGCGGGTTGGTGGCCTTGGAGTCGTCCACGAAGCGGATGCCGTCGTGCTCGGCAACGGTCTGGATGCGGTGATCGCCCAGCACCAGGTTGCGCAGCCCGTCGCGCACGGCGGTCGCGGGCACCCCGAACGAACGGGCCAGCGCGGCCGCGGCCAGCGCGTTCTCGACGTTGTGCGGCGCGTAGGGGTGCACGTCGGATAGTTTGGCCAGTTCGAGGGCCGAGTCGCGGCGTTGCTCGACGAAGGCGCGGTCGACCAGCAGGTCGTCCACCACGCCCAGCATCGAGACCGCAGGCGTGCCGAGCGTGAAGCCGACCGCCCGGGCGCCTTCGGTGACCTCGGCCTCTTCGACCATGCGCAGGGTGGCCTGGTCGGCGACGTTGTAGACGCAGGCGTGGGTGACGTGGTGGTAGATCCGGGCCTTGTCCGCACCGTAGGCGGTCATGCCGTCCGCGGCCGAGCCGCCCCACTCAGCGGGGTCGCCGTACCACTCCAGATGATCGGGCTGCAGGTTCATCACCGCCGCCGAGTGCAGGGCCAGCGAGTAGCAGTGATGCAGCTGGAAGGCGGACAGTTCGACGGCGAACACGTCGTAGTCGACCTCGTCCAGAATGGCCTCGACGATCGGACGGCCGATGTTGCCCACCTTGGCCACGCTCAGCCCGGCGGCGGCCAGCATCGAGCCCAGCATGTCGGTGGTGGTGGTCTTGCCGTTGGTGCCGGTGACGGCCAGCCAGGGCACCACCCGGTCGGGGTGCATCATGCGCCAGGCCAGTTCGACCTCGGCCCAGATCGGTACCCCGCGTTGGCGCGCCTGGGCCAGCAGCGGTGCGCGCGGCGGCCAACCCGGTGAAGTCACGACCAGGTCGACGCCGGCCGGCAGCTCGGCGGTGGCGCCCCTGCCGATGCGCACCTCGGCGTCGAGGGTGGTCAGGATCGCGGCCCTCTCGCGGACGGCGGGAGCGTCCGACTCGTCGACCGCGATCACCCGTGCCCCGAGCTCGAGCAGGCCGTCGGCCGCCGCATATCCGGACGCCGCCAGGCCGGCGACCACCACCGTGGCCTGCGACCAGGGTGAGAGCCGGTCGGCATCAGGCAACCAGTCGATCATTGGCCCACCGTCCATTCGCCGTAGAAGATGCCGAGCCCGATGGCAACGCACAGGCCGCAGAAGATCCAGAACCGGATCACCACGGTGACCTGCGCCCAGCCGAGCAGTTCGAAGTGGTGGTGCAGCGGAGCCATCTTGAACAGCCGCTTGCCCTTGGTCAGCTTGAACCAGCCGACCTGCAGCACCACCGACATGGTGATCACCACGAACAGCCCGGCGATGATCACCATCAGCAGTTCGGTGCGGGTGAAGATCGACAGCGCCGCGAAACCGCCGCCGATGGCCAGCGAGCCGGTGTCGCCCATGAAGATCTTGGCCGGGCTGGCGTTCCACCACAGGAACCCGAAGCAGGAACCGGCCAGGGCCAGCGAGACCAGGGCCAGGTCACGGGGGTCGCGCACCCAGTAGCACTGCGGGCCGGCCGTCGACAGGGTGGAACAGGACTGGTTGTTCTGCCAGATGTTGACCACCGCGTAGGCCGCGAAGACCATCGCGGCGGCACCGGTGGCCAGCCCGTCCAGGCCGTCGGCCAGGTTGGCGGCGTTCGACCACGAGGCGATGATCAGCACGACCCAGATCACCGCCAACCACAGCGGCAGCTGTAGCCAACTGATGTCGCGCAGAAACGAGATGGCGTTGCTGGCCGGGGTGATGCCCTGGTCGTCGGGAAACTGGAACGACAGGATCGCGAACGACACCCCGACCGCTCCCTGGCAGATCAGCTTGACCCGGCCGCTCAGGCCGAGCGAGCGGGCCCGCGAGATCTTGGTCCAGTCGTCCGCGAAACCGACCGCGCCGAGCCCGGTGACCAGGTACAGCACCAACAGCCCGGACGCCGTCGGCGGCGACCAGGTGAGCAGGTGGGCCAGCGCGTAGGCCAGGATCACCGAACCGATGATCACGATGCCGCCCATGGTGGGCGTGCCGCGCTTGGTGTGGTGCGAGGTGGGCCCGTCGTCGCGGATGAACTGGCCATAACCGTTCTTGACCAGCACCCGAATCGCGATCGGGGTGCCCAGCAGGGTGAATAACAGCGCCAGCCCGCCGCCCAGCAGAATGCTTCTCATGCGCGCTCGCCCCCGGCGTACAGGGCGTCGGCCACCCGCTCGAGCGCCAGCCCCCGCGACGCCTTCACCACGACCAGATCGGACGGTTGCAGGTCTCGTTCGGTCACCGCCACCGCCTCCTGAGGATCGTTCACCACCGTTACTGTGCCGGACGCCCGCTGCACACCGCGAGCGATCTCGGCAGCCAGCGCGCCGATCGCCACCACGTCGAAGCCCAGCTCGGCGGCCAGCCGTCCCACGTTCTCATGCTCCACCGGCGCACCCTCGCCCAGTTCGAGCATGTCGCCCAGAACGGCCACCAGCCGTCCACCGGGGCGGCGCATGGCGGCGACCGTGGTCAGGGCGGCGTGCATGGAGTCGGGGTTGGCGTTGTAGGCGTCGTTGATCACCAGCACCCCGTCGGCGCGCGGCAGCAGCTGCATGCGCCACCCCGACATCGCAGTCGCGGCGCTGAGCGCGGCCGCGACGCCGGCGGCGGGTAGCCCCAAAGCCAGGCCGACGGCGGCCGCTGCCAGCGCGTTGGCGACCTGATGCCGTCCGGAGCCCTGCAGGCCGACCGGCTGATCGGCATGCACCGTGCCCGCGCTGCGCAGCCTGAACGAATGCCGCTGCAGGTCGTCGGCCTCGAGGTTCTCGGCCCAGACCCGAAGCTCGCCGGCGGCCGGTTCGCCGGTCATCGAGAAGTACGCGAGGTGGGCACTGGTGCGTGCGGCCATGGCGCTGACCAGGGCGTCATCGGCGTTGAGCACGGCCCACCCCTGCGGGCTGAGCGCTTCGACCACTTCGCCCTTGGCCTGCGCGATGCCCGCCACCGAGCCGAACTCGCCCAGGTGCGCGTGCCCGACGTTGAGCACGAGACCGACATCGGGCGGCACGATGCCGCACAGCCACGCGATGTGACCACCGCCGCGGGCCCCCATCTCGCTGACCAGGTAGCGCGTGTCGGCGTTCACCCGCAGCGCGGTCAGCGGCACGCCGATCTCGTTGTTGAAGGAGCCCTGCGGGCTGACCGTCGGCGCGTGCGCGGCCAACACCTGGCCCAGCAGGTCCTTGGTGCTGGTCTTGCCGGACGATCCGGTCACGGCCACGCAACGCAGGCCCTCGACCTTGGCCTCGGCCACCACACCCCGGGCCAGGTCGGTCAGGCCCTGCAGGGCATCGGCCACCACCAGGTGCGCCAGTGGCGCGTCGGTGACCCGGGTGCACAGCGCCGCCACCGCTCCCCCGGCCGCGGCGGCACCGATGAAGTCGTGCCCGTCGACCCGCTCGCCGGGCAGCGCGACGAACACCGCCCCCGGCGAGGCCAGCCTCGAGTCGATCACCACCGCGGGCCCGGCGGTGCCGTCGACACTCACCGCGGCGGCCCCGGCCAGGGCCGCCACCTGCCCAATGCTTCGTTCACGCACCGTCTGCACTCCCCCCGCGGACACCCTGCCACGCATCGCGGACGACCGCGACATCGTCGAACGGACGAACCACGCCCGCGATTTCCTGGCCGCTCTCGTGCCCCTTGCCGAGCACCGCCACCCAGGCGTCGGGGGTGGCCCGGGCAAGGGCCAACGCGATCGCCGAACGGCGATCACCGCCGTCGATCACCTCGGCACCGCCGGCCGTCCGGGCCCCCCGCAGCACCTGCGCGCGAATCGACTCCGGTGCCTCCGAGCGGGGATTGTCGTCGGTGACGATCACCACCTCGGCGTTCGCGGCGGCAGCGGCCCCCATCGGCCCACGCTTGCCGGGGTCGCGATCGCCGCCGGCGCCCAGCACCACGATTCGGGGAGCCGGCAGGCCGGCCAACGCGGCCGCCACCGCCTCGGGCGTGTGGGCGAAGTCGACCACCACGCGGGGGGCCGCGGCGCCCAACGGGACGCGTTGCATGCGGCCCGGCACGAAAGCCTGCGCCAGACCCGTCGCAGCCCGCTGGGCGTCGAGCCCGGCGGCCTGCACC
>DAOSUG010000119.1:0-6385 GCA_035378545.1 Micropruina sp.
ACGGCGTCGACATCTGGGGCGACGGCTCCACCTACAAGGGCAACGACATCGAGCGCTTCTACCGCTACGGCCTGCTCGCCAACCCGCGGCTGCGCATCTACAAGCCGTGGCTCGACCACGACTTCGTCAGCGAACTGGGCGGACGCACCGAGATGAGCCAGTGGCTGGCCGAACGCAACCTGCCGTATCGCGATTCCAAAGAGAAGGCCTACTCGACCGACGCCAACATCTGGGGCGCCACCCACGAGGCCAAAGACCTCGAATCGCTCGATGCCAGCATCGAGATCGTCGAACCGATCATGGGCGTGCGGTTCTGGGATCCGGCGGTCGAGATCGCCACCGAAGATGTCACGATCGCGTTCGAGCAGGGCCGTCCGGTCAGCATCAACGGGGTCACGTTCGCCGACGCGGTCGCCCTGGTGCGCGAGGCCAACGCGATCGGCGGACGGCACGGGCTCGGCATGGCCGACCAGATCGAGAACCGCATCATCGAGGCGAAGAGCCGCGGCATCTACGAGGCCCCGGGCATGGCGCTGCTGCACATCGCCTACGAGCGGCTGCTGAACGCGATCCACAATGAGGACACCCTGGCCAACTACTACACCGAAGGCCGCAAGCTGGGCCGGCTGATGTACGAGGGTCGCTGGCTCGACCCGCAGTCGTTGATGCTGCGCGAGTCGCTGCAACGCTGGGTCGGCTCGGCGGTGACCGGCTCGGTCACGCTGCGGTTGCGCCGCGGCGACGACTACTCGATTCTGAGCACCGAGGGTCCGGCGCTGTCGTACCACCCCGAGAAGCTGTCCATGGAGCGGGTCGGCGACGCCGCCTTCGGACCGGTCGATCGCATCGGCCAGCTGACCATGCGAAATCTCGACATCGCCGACTCGCGCACCCGGTTGGAGCAGTACGCGCACCTCGGCCTGGTCGGCGGGGCGGTCTCATCCCTGGTCGGCGAACTCGAGCCCGGCGAGGCACGCGGCATCACCGAGTTGACGGCCACGGTGTTTCCCTCCGAAATCGACGACGCGACCGCCGATGGCGCGATGGAGTTCGGCGCCGACTGACCCCGCGTCACGGGCCGGGCCGTTAGGCTCATAGTCACCATGCAGTCGCTCATCGATCACGCCCTGGACGCCGCCAACGACAGTCTGGCCGAGGCGTTCCTTGACTCGCGCCGGGTGTTCTGGGTCGGCAACAGCGACGACCCGTCTGCCATCGCCGCCGAGTGCAGCGAGGCGGCGCGGGAGCGGGTCACGCTCGCCGACGCTTCAGCCGACGCTTTCGGCACGCTGCTGGCGCTCAACAGAACACTGGCCGGACGCGTCGAGATTCGCCTGGTGTTGTACTCGGTGGGCCGGGACGCACTGGCGTTCGTCGTACTGCCGGCCGCGGAATGGGCGCAACTCGACGACGACATCGGCGACGCGCTGGCGCAGGTGGTGTGGGAGCTCAACGACGACCTCGACCCGTTCGGACAGCTGCAGGGCACCGATGTGATCGACCCCTACCACGAGTTGCTGGCCGAGAACCCCGGCCGGTACGGGGAGTGTCTCGCCCGGGCACTCGCCGACCCCGCCTCGGCCGGCGGCGAGCCGCACTCCGACGATGCCGACGAGGTCATGCCCTGGTGATTCGCGTCCGACAAGGGTGTCGGCACGCATTGAGCGCAGCACGCTCAACTCTGGAATAGATCGGGCGCGGGCTCTGTTCGAATAGGTGTATGTCAGTGCCAACCGAACAAACCAAAGGAGTGATCACCATGGCACGTACCTTCGATCCCTTCCGCGACCTGGACCGCTGGTTCACCGATGTGGCCCGCACCCCGGCCAGCGCCGCGATGGCGATGGACCTGTACAAGGCGGGCGACAACTTCGTCGCACGCGTCGACCTGCCCGGAGTCGACCCCGGCACCATCGACGTCGACATCGACGAGCGCACGCTGACCATCCGTGCCGAGCGCAAGGCCGACGCCACCGAGGGCGATCTGCGCTGGCTGGTGCGCGAGCGTCCGGTCGGCACGTTCGCCCGGCAGCTCACCCTGGGCTACGGGGTCGCGCTCGATCGCATCGCCGCCGAGTACAACGACGGGGTGCTGACGCTGACCATTCCGGTGGCCGAAGAGGCCAAGCCGCGCAAGGTCGCCGTCTCGCACACCGGAGGCGCCACGCAGATCGAGGGATCCGTGGACGAATCCGGCGAACCGGAGCACGAGCAGAACTGAGCTCGGCCCAACGGCCCCGACCACAGCGGTCGGGGCCGTTGTGCGTCTGCCGAGCGTGTCCTCCGGAGGCTTCTCACTCGACCTGGTTGGGCACCGCGCCGCCGTAGCGACGGTCGCGATCGGCGTACAGCTCGATCGCCCGCCACAGGTCGCGACGGTCGAAGTCGGGCCACAGCCGGTCGAGAAAGACCAGTTCGGCATACGCCGACTGCCACAGCAGAAAATTGGACGTACGCTGCTCGCCCGAGGAGCGCACGAACAGGTCCACGTCGGGAATCTGGGGCTCGTCCAGAAAGCGCCGGAAGGTCTTCTCGGTCAGGTGATCGGGGTCGAGCCGGCCGGCCTGGGCAGCCTTGGCGATGGCGCGGGCGGCGTCCACGATCTCGGCGCGCCCGCCGTAGTTGACGCAGAACTGCAGCGTGAGCGTGGTGTTGTCCCGGCTCTGTTCCTCGGCCTCTTCGAGTTCGCGGATCACCGAGCGCCACAGCTTGGGCCGGCGTCCCGCCCAGCGGATGCGCACGCCCATGTCGTCCAGCTGGTCACGCCGGCGGTGGATCACGTCGCGGTTGAAGCCCATCAGCCAACGCACCTCGTCGGGGGAACGCCGCCAGTTCTCGGTCGAGAACGCGTAGGCCGAGAGGTACTTCAGGCCCACCTCGATCGCGCCCTCGATCACGTCGAACAGCGAATCCTCGCCGCGCGCGTGGCCCTCGGTGCGGGGCAGGTTGCGCGCCTTGGCCCAGCGTCCGTTGCCGTCCATCACGATCGCGACGTGCTCGGGCATCGCCTTGCGGGGGATCGCCGGCGGACGTGCGCCACTGGGGTGCGGGATCGGCGGACGGGGCGTCTTCGGCACCCTTGGAGCCTAGTGCCGTCCGTGCGCCGGCGGCCAACAGGGAAGGATCCAGCAGGGAAGGATCGGCAACACGGGACCCGGCGGGGTCGCTGAGTGCTCCATCATGGCGGGTATGCACGCGTGGCTGGATGTGACCGCCGGAGTGGCCGGAGACATGCTGATGGGCGCACTGGTGGACGCCGGGGCGCCGCTCGAGGGCATACAGCAGGCGGTGCGGGCGGTGGCCGGTCCCGGGGTGGCGCTGCGGCGCGAGGAGGTCACCCGGGGCGGCATGCGAGCCACCAAAGTGCACGTAGACCTGGCCGTCGCGGGCACCGGCGGCAGGTCGTGGCCCCAACTGCGCGAGACGCTGCTGTCGGCGGACATCCATCCGGCCACCCGGCAGACCGCGATCCGGGTGTTCGAACGGTTCGTGGCGGCCTACGGTCGCGGGCACGGCATCGCCGAGGATGAGGTCACCCTGGCCGAAGTCGGCGCCCTGGACTCCCTGAGCGACATCGTCGGAGACTGTGAGGCGCTGCGGCTGCTCGGCGTGACGTCGGTGTCCGCGTCCCCGGTCGCCGTCGGCGCCGGACGCATCCACACCAGTCACGGCGATCTTCCGGTGCCCGTGCCGGCGGTCGCCGAGCTGGCCCTGGGCTGGGGGATCTCCAGACCGGCGGCCGCGCTCGACGGTCCGGACGCGGAGGGCGCGGCCGACTGGGACTCGCCGGATCCGGACGGCGCCGTGACCGACACCGCCCTGGACGTGCGGCACCTGCCGATGGCCAACGCCACCGTGGTCGACGGGATGGTCACCGAGGGACCGGCCAGATCGGTGGAGCCGGGGCAGTTGGGCGAGTTGGCCACCCCGACCGGGATGGCGTTGCTGCGCGGCCTGGCCGAGCGCTGCGAGCCGCTGCCGCCGATGACCCTTGCGGCACTGGGTGTCGGTGCGGGTGGCCGGGATGTGCCGGGCCGGCCCAACGTCGTCCGGGTGCTGCTCGGTTCGCGCTGAAGTCGCGCGACCGTACCGCGCCGCGACCTATGCTCGGCGCGAGCGAAGGAGCACATCGATGGAGATCAGCGTCCAAGGCACGCACGAGCAGACCGTCCGCCCGGAGGTGGCCCGGCTGCACGCCCGCGCGCACGCCGAGGCGGGCGGCAAGGACGAGGTGCTGCGCACGGCGACCGACGTGGTGCAGCAGCTGTCCGGCGAGTTGAACCGGTTGAAGGAGGCGGGCGCCGTGCGCGAGGTGGTGGTGCGGCCGATCAGCACCTCGTCGTGGCGTCCGGTCGCGCGCGGCAGGCAGCAGCCGCCGATCTACCGCGCCGACGCGAGCCTGCAGGCGGACTTCACCGACTTCGCCGCGCTGGCCGACCTGGCCGCACGATTCGGCGCGGTCGACGGGTTGGAACTGAACTGGGTGGAGTGGCGGCTGACCGACGCCACCAGGCTCGAGCTTGAAGCGGTCTGCCTGACCAGGGCCGTCGAGCAGGCCCGCGAGCGGGCCCTGGTGATGGCGCGCGCGGCGGGCGAGTCTTCGGTCGCGTTCGTCCAACTGGCAGACCCGGGGCTGCTGACCGACAACCCGATCCGGCGGGAGGCGTTCGAGGCGCCGCCGGCGATGGGCGCCATGATGCGGTCGGCCAAGATGGCCGACGAACTGGCCGGAATCGAGCTGCAGCCCGAGGATCTGACCGTGTCGGGTACCGTCCAGGCCCGGTTCGTCACCACGCAGGGGTGAGAATGAAGCGTGCCCACCTATCGTGACGAAGCGGTCGTGCTGCGCACCCACAAGCTGGGTGAGGCCGACCGCATCATCACCCTGCTGTCGCGGCGCAACGGCAAGATCCGGGCGGTGGCGAAAGGGGTACGGCGCACCACGTCCAAGTTCGGTGGACGGCTGGAGCCGTTCAGCCACATCGATGCCCAGTTCGCCACCGGACGCACCCTCGACGTGGTCACGCAGGCCGTCACCCTGCACGCCTACACCGAACCGATGGGCAACGACTACGGCGCCTACACCTCGGGTCAGGTGATCCTGGAGACGGCTGATCGGCTGGTCGCCGAAGAGCGGGAACCGTCGCTGCAACAGTTTCTGCTGCTGGTGGGAGCACTCAACGCGATGACCGCGGGCACCGCGGACGGGCCCCGTCCGGCCACCATGATCATGGATTCGTACCTGCTGCGCGCCGTTGCGGTCGCCGGCTGGGCACCCAGCCTGTCGGACTGCGCGCGGTGCGGCCAGGTGGGTCCGCACGAGGCGTTCAACCCGCAGGCCGGCGGCATGGTGTGCCGGCGCTGCCGCCCGCCCGCGTCCGCACTGCCGTCGGCAGCGGTGATCGGCTATCTGTCGGCGCTGCTCACCGGCGACTGGCCGGCCACCCGCGAGGTGGACGAGCGCGCGCAGCGCACCGCCAGCGGCCTGGTCAGCGCCTTCGCGAACTGGCACCTGGAGCGGGGACTGCGCTCGCTCATCCACGTCGACCGATAATCTGGCACGTCGACCGATAATCTGGCCCGATGCTGGCGGTGAACAGGTTCCGGGTAGCGGACGAGCACGCCTTCGTGCCCCGGGCCGCGGCCGCCGTGGCCTTTCTCAGCGAATGCGACGGCAACCTGAGCGTCGACCTGCTGCGCAACCTCGACGAACCCGACCTGTGGTGCCTGGTCAGCAGCTGGCGCAACGTCGGCTCGTACCGGCGCAGCTTCAACGGCTACACCGCCAAGCTGGTGCTGGTGCCGCTGCTCAGCGAGGCGATCGACGAACCCGGCGCCTACGACCACCCCGAGGCGGTGGGCGAGAACCGTCCGCGAACCCGGTAACGTGGTCCTTCGCGTGCCAGCCGGGCACGCATCGACTCACAAGGAGTTTCGGTGGCCAGTCGCCTCGACAACGTGATCAGCCTGTGCAAGCGCAGAGGATTCGTCTACCCGTGCGGTGAGATCTACGGCGGCACCCGCGCCGCCTGGGACTACGGCCCCTACGGCGTGGAGCTGAAAGAGAACATCAAGCGGCAGTGGTGGAAGGCCGTGGTGCAGGGCCGCGACGACGTGGTCGGCATCGACTCCTCGATCATTCTGCCCCGCCAGGTGTGGGTCGCGTCCGGTCACGTGGGCGTCTTCTCCGACCCGCTGACCGAGTGCCTGAGCTGCCACAAGCGCTTTCGCGCCGACCAGCTGATCGAGAACTTCGAGCACAAGAAGGGCCGGGCACCGTCCGGGTTGGAAGAGATCAACTGCCCCGAGTGCGGCACCCTGGGCCGCTTCACCGAGCCCCGCGACTTCAACATGATGCTGAAGACCTACCTCGGCGTGATCGAGG
>DAOSUG010000120.1:0-6319 GCA_035378545.1 Micropruina sp.
TGCGTCAGCCGCCGCGCCTCGCCCGGTGTCGTAGGGTGACGGCGTGTTCGTCACCCACCTCTCACTGGCCGATTTTCGGTCGTACCCGGCGGCCGAGGTGCCGCTGGATCCCGGGGTCACGACGTTCACCGGGGCCAACGGGCAGGGCAAGACGAACCTGATCGAAGCGGTCGACTACCTGGCCACGCTGGGGTCGCACCGGGTGTCGTCCGAGCAGCCGCTGGTGCGGCATGGCAGCGAGCGCGCGATCGTGCGGGCACGGGTACAGGCCGGCCTGGACGATGCGCGGCAGCTGCTGCTCGAAGTCGAGATCCTTCCCGGCAAGCAGAACCGGGCCAGCCTCAACCGGGCACCGTTGCGGCGGCCGCGCGAACTGCTCGGCGCCCTGCGCACCGTGGTGTTCTCGCCGGAGGATCTGGCTCTGGTCAAGGGTGATCCGGGCGAGCGGCGGCGCTTTCTGGACGAGCTGATCACCACCCGTTGGCCGCGCCTGGCAGGCGTCCGTGCCGACTATGACCGGGTGCTGCGGCAACGGGTGACGCTGCTGAAGTCGCTGATGGGACGCCCGCGCAGCGTGCGGGCCGACGCCGAATCGACGCTAGAAGTGTGGGACGAATCCCTGGCCCGGTTCGGTGCCGAGTTGATGCATGCCCGGCTCACCACGCTGGCGGATCTGAGCCCGCACGTGGCGCAGTCCTACAGCGCGATCGCGCCGGTCAACAACGACGCCCGGCTGGACTACCGCTGCGCGATCGGTGCCGACGCGTCCACCACGCAGGCCGAGATCGAGGCGCGGCTGATTCTGTCCATGGGGGAGCGGCGGGGCGACGAACTGCAGCGCGGCGTCTGCCTGGTCGGTCCGCACCGCGACGACCTTCTGCTGAGCCTCGGCGAGCTACCCGCCAAGGGGTACGCGTCCCACGGCGAGTCGTGGTCGTTCGCCCTGTCGCTCAAGCTCGGTGCCTTCGCGCTGCTGCGGTCCGACGGGGTCGAACCGGTGCTGATTCTCGACGACGTGTTCGCCGAGCTGGACCAGATGCGCCGCGACCGGCTGGCGGGCATGATCGATGCAGCCGAACAGGTGCTGATCACCGCCGCTGTGCCGGACGATGTGCCGGCCGCCCTGGGCGGACGACAGTTCCGGGTGGGCGGCGGCCAGGTGAGCGAGGTGAGCGATGCCCGAGCATGACCCGACCGGGATCGAGCTGGCCCGGCTGATCGCCGCCAGCGCGCAGGGCGGGCCGGCCACCCCTCGTCCGGCCAAGGCTGTGTCCGCCCCGAAGAAGCCGAAGCCCGCCAAGCAGCGGCCGGCTGGCGACCCGCAACCCCTGGGCGAGGCCCTGGACGACCTGATCCAACGCTCCGGCTGGAGCACCGAGGTGAACCTGCACCACCTGCTGGGCCGCTGGTCCGACCTGGTCGGGCCGACGAACGCCGAGCACTCCACACCGGAGGGTTTTGCCAACCAGGTGCTCCAGGTGCGCACCGACTCCACCGCCTGGGCGACCAACCTGCGGTTGCTGGCGCCGTCCATCGTGGCCCGGCTGAACGACCAGCTGGGCGACGGCACCGTGCTGCGCATCGTGGTGAAAGGCCCGGACGCCCCGAGCTGGAAGCACGGTCTGCGCAGTGTGCGCGACGGGCGAGGGCCGCGCGACACCTACGGCTGAGCTGAGCCTGGACCCCGGGCTGAGGGTAGTCCGGGGCACGGCGGTGAGTGCGACGCCGGCCGCGGGGACGGTGGCGTGGGATTGCCTCGGACGGCGTGACCACCCCGGCGGTTAGGATCGCCCACGATGACGGCGGTACGAACCATGCTCCACTACCTGAACCAACTGGTCACCACGACCGGGCTGGTGTGGTGGCGCTGCCTGCCCAGGCTATTGATCACCGCCATGCTCGGCTGGCTCGGGTACCGCATCTTCGCCCAGCTTGCCGCCATTCTGGTCGACGTCAGTGCGTGGTGGTCGTTGCTGATGATGTCGATGGGCTTCGTGGTGCGACTGTCCGCGATCATCATCGGCCTGCGGGTCGCGGGCGAGGAACTGCAGATCCGCGAATCGATCCCGCTGCCGCAGGACGATCCGCGCGATGCGTCCGTTTCGCATCTGCTCTCGCGCACGCTGCTGCCATTTCTGGGCATCTACGCCGTCTTCGACACGGTCACCGATGCCGCAAACAAGATCGAGGTCGACTACTACGTGTTTCACGGGTTGACGTTCGAACGTCCGGTGCTCAGCCAACTGAGTCCGCAGGGTGCCGGGGTCGGGGTGATCATCGGGGTGATCGTCGGCCTGTATGTGGCGCGCCGGCTGGTCGATTGGTGGTTCGAACGCACCGGCTTTCGGCCGTTGGGTCTGGTCGCAGCCCTGATCGAGGGCTTCTTTCTGCTGATCGTGATCCTGAGCGGACGTCAGGTACTGATCTCGGTGTCCGACTGGGTGGACGGGCGCAACTTCCGGCTCTGGCTCGACTACCCGGGCTGGGGGGTGCGACAGCTGGCATCCTGGCTCGGCATCGACATCCTGGGCGTGCTGGATCGGCTCGGTGAGCTGTGGTGGAACACCATCTGGCCGGCCATCAGCGCGATGGTGGTGGAACCGATGTTGTGGCTGGCCCTGGCTTCGCTGGTGTACGGCACCCAGGTGCTTTCCACCGCCGACCTGTGGCGCAAGGGCCGTCCGGTGACCGTGCACACGCGACGATCGCAGCTGCAGGTCGGCGATCGCCAGCGCCGGCTCGCGCTGGAGTTCCAGGAGGCGTTCTTCGGCGACCTGGACGACAAGTACCTGCCGGCGTTCCAGTCCCTGCGGCTGGTGTTGAGTGTCGGCGCACCCTTCTTCGCCGCGTTCATACTCTGCTACGGCATGCTGACCACCGGCGAAGAGTGGCTCAGCCGGGCCATTTACCACGCTATTGGTGGGCACCCGGCCACGTTCTGGGCCGTCGCCGGACCGGTGCTCGAGCTGCCGATCGAGATGCTGGTGCAGCCGCTGCGGTGGGTGCTGCTGGCCACCTCGTTCCGGGCCTGCGTCGCATTGTTCGCAGCCCGCGCCGGCCAACCCGAGTGGAGCCCCGACTCCCTTGCGCCGGACCGATCAGCCGACCAGACCGCCGCGACGGAGGTGCGTTCGTGACCCGGCGGCTGAGTGGTTGGCTGGTGGCGCTGGTCACCTGCGTGGCCATGGTGGCCCTGCACGCCTACACCGGTGAGTTTCCACACTCGAGCGTGCAACAGGTCGCGATCCGACAGACCGGGCGGCTGTACGGATCGACGATCACGGTCAACTCGTGGAGGATCGGACAGGTGCTCTATGAGGACGACGCCTTCGTCGGACGCAGTGGTGTGATGTTTCTGGCGGTCAACCTCACCCTCGCCACCGATTCGGCCCGGGAGCCGAGCAGCCGCTGGCAGGTGGGTGGAACGTCCAACGGGCACACCCTGGCCCCGAGGGAGGGCGTGCGCCCACCGCAGCCGGGGTTCACCCGCACGCAGGACGTGGTCTTCGAGCTGAACCCGGACGACCTGGCCGGCTTCACTTTGACGGTGCTCGACCGTGCCCCGATCTACGCCTTCGACCCCGAGCTGTGGATCGACCTCGGCATCACGCCGCAGCAGGCCGCCGACGAGCTTGTGCGGAACCGTTACGCCACCGTGAAGGCGTCCGAGGGAACAGTCGAGGTGATCCGGTGACCGAGCGGGTCCGCCAGTGGCTGCGGGCTGCGATCGTCTTTACCTTGGTCGTGGCCGTGGCGGGCGCCTGGCTGGGCTACATCAACGCCCGCAACACGCCGCACTACCGGCAGACGGAACCGGGAGCAGTGGCCGTCCCGGACCAGAACAGCAGGCTGCAACTGCGTCTGGTGTCACTGGTCACCACCGCCACCATGGTCACCAGCAGGGACTCGGCCCACGCGCCGGCCGGTGCGCTCTACGTCGTGGCGGTGGTCGAGTACGTGCCCGACCCCGATGGGAGTCTGTGTTGGCTCGATCTGCTGGCGGTTGACGGACGGCGGTGGGCCACGACTGAACTGACCGAGGTGTCGGGGGAGCGTGAACTGCCCACCAGTTGCTCCAGCGAGCCGGTCAACGGAACGCCACGAGCGGAGTTGATCTACCTGGTGCCGGAACAGGCCGTGAACTCACTGGCCGGACTGGTCAGCAGCAGCACCGCCTATCGCACGACGGACCCCTACTGGGTGCTGACCCCGCCTGGCTGATCGGGCCGCGGGCGCGGTGAACGGCCCGACCGGGATCCGAGAGCGGGCTGAGCAGTTCGCCGGGCAACGCACCTTCCGTTGGTTGAGCGGTCGAAACCCTGTCGAACGAGTCTCGACACGCGCGACAGCGTGAATCGGTGGATCAGGGCTCAGCGTGGATCCAGGCTCAGTCCTGGTCGCGCTCAATCACCACCGGTACCTCGAAGCGATAGCCCACCCGGGCGGCCGACCACACCATGGTGCCGTCGCCGGTGGGGCTGGAGTCGATCCACTCCATCTCGGAGCAACCGACCGAGACGAAGTCGGTGTCGGGGAACGACTTGAAGGTGATCGCCAGTTGGCACGGCACCATCGGGGTGCCGGGGTTGAGTACGCCGGAGTGGCCCAAGGTGGTTCCCGGGCCGAAGTACAGCAAGATCATGTCCGGCAACTCTTTGGTGATCGGGTGCTGGGCCGAGATGCCGTTGCGCACCAACCGGTCCTTGGTCGGATCGAGGGCGGCGTCGGTGTTGTTTTGGCAGCGCCCGAAGACGTACAGCGTCCAGGCACCGAACTGTTCGCGGGCCAACGCCCGGTCGAAGGCGACCGACATCGGGCCCATGTTCACCACGGTGCCCGCGGGCAGCCGGAACAATCGTCCCTTGGCCTCGTCGAAGCCGCCGGCCCACCACAGCCCGCCGGCTAGGGCCAGCACCACCGCTGCGATGATCACCAGCACCGGGATCGAGCGGCTCGGGGCACCCATCGCGTCGTCCACACCGCCGGACGGACCCACGTGGGCGTCGCCGTCGGGCTCGTGGTCGGCCTGGACGGCCGGCAGCGGCGGCTCGGTCATGGCGGGAGTTTAGTTCAGGGGGTGTCGCATACCCCGGGCCGGACTGCCGTGCACCCCACGCGGTCGCTCGCTGCGTTGCGCTGCTCGCCCCGACGTCCAGTACCGGCCTCGTGGGCGTCAGCGACTCAGCGCCGTGGGACCGTGCCCACATCCTGGGGTATGGGGGGCCGTGGATGGGGGCAAAGCGGCTCAGAGGGCCATTTGCGGCCCTTCTGTCCACAATTTGTGCTCGGACAGACCTTCAGATTGGGGCCAACAGGGGCGAACAGGGTAGACTGGACCAGTTGCAGACACCTCGGCACGCGGGTCCCCGGATCGTGGGCGGTGAGTGTCTGACTGTGACCCGAACAGCAAGGGGTAACCACCAGTGAGTGAACCGACCAACGGTCACCGAACGGTCGGCTCGGCGGCGCACGCCGTCGACGCCGGCAGCTATGAAGCCAGTGCCATCACGGTGCTCGAGGGTCTCGAGGCCGTCCGCAAGCGACCGGGCATGTACATCGGCTCCACCGGTGAGCGAGGTTTGCACCACCTGGTGCAAGAGGTGGTCGACAACTCCGTCGATGAGGCGCTGGCCGGCTACTGCGACACGATCATCGTGCGGCTGCTCGACGAAGGCGGCGTGCAGGTGATCGACAACGGCCGCGGCATTCCGGTGGCCGAGCACCCCAAAGAGAAGATTTCGGCCCTGACCGTTGCGCTCACCATGCTGCACGCCGGCGGCAAGTTCGGCGACGGCGGCTACAAGGTCTCCGGCGGTCTGCACGGTGTGGGCGTGTCGGTGGTGAACGCGCTGTCCACCCACCTGACCGCCGACGTGCGCCGCGACGGCTACCACTGGCAGCAGTCGTTCTCGCTCGGCGACCCGGACGCTCCGCTTGAGCGTCTCGAACCCGCCACCGACACCGGCACGACGATCACCTTCTACGCCAGCCCCGACATTTTCGAGACCACCACCTACAACTACGAGACCCTGGCCACCCGGTTCCGCGAGATGGCGTTCCTGAACAAGGGCCTGACCATCACGCTGATCGACGAACGCTCCGAACGGCGCACCGACGAAGACGACGAGCCGCACAGCGACACGTTCCGGTTCGACGAGGGCCTGATCGACTTCGTGAAGTTCCTGACCGGCAGCAAAGAGACCATCCACCCCTCCGTGATCGCGATCGACGCCACCAACGACGAATCCAAGCTCAGCCTCGAGGTCGCGATGCAGTGGAACAGCTCGTTCAGCGAGAGCGTGCACACCTTCGCCAACAC
>DAOSUG010000121.1:0-6305 GCA_035378545.1 Micropruina sp.
CACACCTCGGTCAAGGCGCTGATGGCGAAGCACCACGCGATCTTCGGCGGCGAGCATTCTGCCCACTACTACTTTCGCGACTTCTGGGGGGCCGACACCGGCATGCTGGCCGCCCTGCACGTGTTGGCCCAGCTCGGTCGAAGCAGCGGCACCATGTCCGAACTGGTCGCCCGCTTGCCGTCGTTCGCGGCCTCCGGCGAGCTCAACTCGACCGTCGCGGACGTGCCCGCGGTGATCGATCGGGTCGCCGCCGCATTCGAGGGCCGCGGCACCCATGACCGCTCCGACGGGCTCACCATCGAAACCGATGACTGGTGGGTGAACGTCCGGCCGTCCAACACCGAACCCCTGCTGCGACTCAACGTCGAGGCGCGGACGCCCGAGCTGATGGCGTCCCTGCGCGACGAGGCCCTGGCCGTCATCCGAGGAGGATCCGATGCCTGACCTGACCCATGACGTGCTCGAACTGCTGGTCTGCCCGGCCTGCCACAGTGGTTTCACCTGGGACTACGAGGCGTCCGAACTGGTCTGCACCGGCGCCGACTGCGGCCTGGCGTACCCGCTGCGCGGCGGCATACCGATCCTGCTGATCGACGAAGCCCGCCGGCCGGCCCGGGGCTGAGCCGATGTTCGACTTCGACGACTCCCGGCTGGAGAACGCCGAGGTGCTGGCCGATGCCTCGCCGTTGCTGATGAACCTGGCCAGTTCGGGCGCGCGGGTGCGGCGTGAGGCCGCGCTCGCCGAGGGGCAGTTGGCGGCGCTCGCCGATTCGGACCGTCCCCGTGCGGTGATCGCCTACGGCCCCGAGGCGCGGCTGCTGCGCTCGGTGCTCGAACCGGTCTGCCCGGTTCCGTTCGTCGCGTGGCCCTCGCTCGGCCTGCCCGGCTGGGTGGGTCCGCTGGACGTGGTGCTGCTGATCGGACGGCGCGGTCCCGAGAGCCTCGCGGTGGCCTACGAGGCGGTACGACGGGGCGCTCGGCTGATCGCCGTCTGCCCGTCCGACTCGCCACTGGCCAAGCAAGCCGCGTCACGGTCCACCACCCTGCTCCCGGTCAACACCGGTGACCCGCTGGCCGCGGCCGTGGTTGCGCTGGTGGCCCTGCACCGGCTGGGGCTCGGCCCCGCCACCAATCCGGACGCGATCGCCGCCGCCATGGACCTGGTCGCCGAGAACTGCTCGGCTCGCACCGACGTCTCGGTCAACCCGGCCAAGGCCATGGCACTCGATCTGGCCGAGGCGGCACCGCTGGTCTGGGGCGGGTCGGTGCTGGCGGCCCGCGCCAGCCGGCGCATCGTCGAGGCGTTGCGGTTGGCGTCCGGGCACATCGGGTTGTCGGCCGATTCCGCCGACCTGGTCAGCCTGATCCAGCAGGTGCGTCCACGAGACCCTTTCGCCGATCCGTTCGACGAGGGTGCGGCCGAGCGGCGTCCGGGCCTGGTGCTGGTGGACGACGGTCTGGACGACGAGGCCTCCGCCGAGGCCAGGTTGCGGCTGCAGCGCACCGCCGAGGCGGTCGATATTCGGGTCACCCGGCTGACGCACACCACCGATTCGGTGATGGAGCGCTACGCGACCCTGCTGCTCACCGGCCTGTTCGGTGCCGCCTACCTGCAGATCGGGCTGGGGCGCGTCGCCTAGCCCGGCCCACCCAACGCCTCCCTCACCATCTCTGGCCCGCGTAGCTACGCGGGCCAGAGATGGTGAGGGGGGCGTTGAACCCAGAGGGGCGGCGTAGGCTCGGTCGGGCTGGCACAATGACCGGCGTGACCAGCCTCGAACCGCAACGCGTCCTTGTTCTGAACGGGCCCAACCTGGGTCGGCTGGGCACCCGTGAACCGGACGTCTACGGTGCCGTCACCCACGCCCAACTCGCCGAGCATCTGGTCGGCACGGGTGCGGGTCTCGGGTTGTCGGTCGAGGTGCGACAGACCGACAGCGAGGGCGACATGATCGGCTGGCTGCACGAGGCCGCCGACACGGACGTTCCGGTGGTGCTCAACCCGGCCGCCTGGACCCACTACTCGATCGCGATCGCGGACGCCGTGGCGCAGGTGCCGATCGTGATCGAGGTGCACATCAGCAACGTGCACGCCCGCGAGCAGTTCCGCAGGCACTCCGTGGTGTCGCCGTACGCGCTGGGCGTGATCGCTGGTCTCGGCCTCGGCGGGTACGACCTGGCCCTGGCGCATCTCGCAGCGATTCGTGACTGAGCGCCGTCCCGATAACCCATGCTGAGACGCCGGCGATGGGGCCGGGCGCTCGCCGTCGCCGCCACCGTGCTGCTGGTGCTGGGTGCGATCATCGGCGCCGTGGTGTGGGTCGCGCCCCACCCACCCGAGGGCGTGCAGGTGGTGCCGGATGCGAGCATCGTCACCGTTCCCGGCTACGAGCGCGGCTGCAAGGCCGGTGAGGGTTGCGTGTTCGGGCCGGCCTGGAGCGACGACGTGGCCGTCGCCGGTGGACACAACGGGTGCGACACCCGCAATGACCTGCTGAACGCCACGCTGTCCAATCGCGTCCACCGCCCCGGCACCCGCGAATGCGTGGTGCTCGCCGGCGATTTCGTCGACCCCTACACCGGCCGGCAGGTGCATTTCACCAAGCAGAACGCCGATCAGGTGCCGGTCGACCATGTGTTCGCACTCGCGGCCGCCTGGAACCGCGGTGCCGCCGAGTGGACGCCGCAGCGCCGCCGCGACTTCGCCAACGACCCGCTGAACCTGGTGGTCACCACCGCGTCCGCCAACCTGGCCAAACGCGACCGGACGCCTGCCACCTGGCTGCCCGAGTCGCCCGCCGGTCAGTGCCTCTTCGTCAGCCGGTTCGTCGAGGTGGCGCGCAGCTACCAGCTGCCGATCAGCAGCTCCGACCTGCGCGTGATCGACCGGGTGCAAAGGGGCTGCTGACGGCGAGCGCGCGGTGTCCGCGCGCGGACGCGTGAGCCGTGCCGCGTCCTTCATCCGAGGTGACGGCGCCTCCCGTCCGGGACAGGGTGCAGAACTCAGCCGCGCGGCACCTCGAAGCGCACCAGCCGCGCGCGTCCGGGGGCGAGTTCGGCCCAGGTGCCGTCGAACTCCAGAAACGCCATGGCGCAGGTTGTGAAACCGGCCGCGGCCTGATCCGTCAGCTCCGACGGCTCGGCCAGCCGGTGCACCACCGAACTGACCGTCGGCTCGTGGCCCAGCAGCAATGCGGTGCTCACCGAATCCTCCAGTTCGCCGGCCAGGTCGATCACCGCGTCGGTCCACGCGCCGTACAGGGCATCGGTGAACTCGACGTCCGCGCACTGGGCGCCGCCCTCGGCGGCCCGCTGCCAGGTCTGCCGGGTGCGGGTCGCCGACGATGAGAGCACCGCGTCCAGCGGGTAGTCGGCCAGAATGGCGCCGGCCGCCAGGGCGTCCTGCCGTCCGCGCTTGTTCAACGGACGCTGATGGTCGGGCTCGGACGTGCCCCACGACGACTTGGCGTGCCGCATCACGATCAAGGTGCGGGTCATGGCTCAGGACTCGTCGTCGCCGCCGGGCCGCATGGAGGCCCAGATCTCTTTGCATTCGGGGCACACCGGAAACCTGTCGGGGTTGCGGCTCGGTACCCAGACCTTGCCGCACAGCGCCACCACCGGCGTGCCCATCACCATGGCTTCGGTCAGCTTGTTCTTGGGCACGTAGTGGCTGAACCGTTCGTGATCGCCCGGGTCGACCCGCTGCTCGGTGCGTTCGTCGAGGATCGTCTGTGCGCCGGGTGCCAGTTCGGTCATGCCGCCGACTCTAGCCTGGATCCACCGATGGGCGCCGTCGCGAGCGGCGCCGGACGGGTGGCCTGGCAAGCCGGTCCGCGCGAAGGCATACCGGGCGTCTGGTGAGACTGGCCGACGCAGCCAGGGCGCCCGGATGGGGCCGCGCAGTAGGCGCAGATGGGTGGATTCAGCGGGCGTCTGGTGAGCGTGGCCGACGCAGCCAGGGTGCCCGGATGGGGCTGCGCAGTAGGCGCAGATCGGTGGATCCAGGTTTAGTCGTGAGTCGCTCCCCAGCGCGTGACGTGATGGGATGGCGCGATGGCGGGGGTGCAGCGATACGGCCCGGACGAGCCGCTCGCGGTGGTGGGTGGACGGCTGCTGACCGGTCTGCGCGAGGTCACCGCCGACCTGACCGCGCTCGACTCCGCCGGGTTCTGGGCGGTGGTGCTGCCCTTTGAGGGTCCGGCGATCTGTGCCCGATTCGAGCGGGTGCGACCGGCCCCACCGTGGCGTGGACGTCCGTGGCTGGGTCCCCCGCGCGACGCCTGGCGCTCGTCGCTGGACGAGGCGGGCTTCGCCGCCGGAGTGCGTCACATTCGCGACGCGATCGCGGCCGGCGGCGTCTATCAGGTCAACCTGACCCGGCGGCTCAGCGCACCCCTGCCGTCCCGCACCTCGATCGCCGCATTGGGTGCCGCCCTGGCGCAAGGTAACCCGGCCCCGTTCAGTGCCGTCGTGCACCTGCCCGCGCAGGGTGTGCACGTGGCGTCCGCTTCGCCGGAGTTGTTTCTGAGCCGCCGAGGCGAGGTGGTGTGGTCGTCGCCGATCAAGGGCACGGCGAAGGGCGTCGACGACTTTCTGGCCAAGGACGCGGCCGAGAACGTGATGATCGTCGATCTGGTCCGCAACGATCTGGGGCGGGTGTGCCGGCCGGGCTCGGTCGAGGTGCCCAGCCTGTTGGCCGTTGAGCCGCATCCCGGGCTGTTTCACCTGGTGTCGACGGTGCGGGGCCGGCTCCGTGCGCGCATCGGTTGGGCCGACCTGATCACGGCCACGTTTCCGCCCGGCTCGGTCACCGGCGCCCCGAAACTGGCCGCACTGGACGTGATCGCACAACTCGAGCCGGTGGGGCGCGGGCCCTACTGCGGGGCGATCGGCTGGGTGGACGCCGGGCGCGTCCGGGGGGAGTTGAACGTGGCGATCCGCACGTTCTGGATCGGGGACGATCACCTGCACCTGGGTGTCGGCGGCGGGATCACCTGGGATTCGAGTGCGTCGGGGGAGTGGGCCGAGACCGAACTCAAGGCGGCGAACCTGCTGCGGGTCGCCTCGCGGTCGGCGGTGCACCCTCGCGGGGGGTAGCCCGGCGCGCCCCCCAGTGCTGCAATCATCGCATCGTAGAATCGGCGAGCACCAGGCACGTGGACGCCCGGCGGCGAGCGTCGAAGAAGAGGTGAATCTGTGAGTGACACGGTCAATCGCCGCGGGCTCAGCGTCGGACTGATGCTGTGCGTGATGGCGATCTCGTTCGAGTCCTACGCCGTGCTCACCGCAATGCCCGCCGCCGCCCGCGACCTGGGCAACGTCGGCCTCTACGCCTGGACCTTCACCGCGTTCGTCATCGCGATGACGTTCAGCATCGTGGCATCCGGGCAGTTCACCGACCGGTACGGCCCGGTGCAGCCGATGATGGTCGGTTTCGGCGTGTTCGCGGCTGGGCTGGTGATCGCCGCACTCTCCACGAGCATGTGGGTACTGCTGGTGGCCCGCTTCACCCAGGGCCTCGGGGCGGGCACGATGAACGTCGCTGTGATGGTGCTGATCGCCCGCGCCTACGAAGAGTCCGACCGCGCCAAACTGATGACCTGGTTCTCGGCCTGCTGGATGATTCCGGCTTTCGTCGGCCCGCCGCTGGCCGGCTGGATCGTGCAGATCAGCTCATGGCACTTCGTGTTCTGGTCGGTGCTGCCGCTGATGGCCGTCGGCGGGCTGCTCGTGCTTCGTCCGCTGCGTGGCATCGAACTGACACCCGAAGAGCCGCACGAACTGAAGAAGCGGCTGATGCTGCTGGCCGCCGCCGTCGCCGCGGGTCTTGCGCTGATCCAGTGGGCCGGGCAGAGCCTCAACCTGTGGTCGGCCCTGTGGTTGGTGGTGGGCCTGGCCGCCATCGTGTTCGGCCTGCCGCCGTTGATGCCCAAGGGCATCGACTGGACCGGCAAGGGCATCTCGGGTGTCGTGGGTGCGCGGTTGTTCAGCGCCGGTGCCTTCTTCGGCGCCCAGTCGTTCCTCACCCTGATGCTGATCGAAGAGCGCGGCCTGGACGCCGTGTTCACCGGTCTGACGCTGACCATTGGCTCGCTGGGTTGGATGAGCGGCGCGTTGCTGCAGGCGCAGAGCTGGCTGAAATGGCGTCGCGACCAGATGATTCTGGTCGGTGTCGCGGCGATCACTGCGGGCATCGCGCTGCTGGCGGTCGCCGCGTACATTCCCCAGTCATGGATCGGGCTGGTGATGATCGCCTGGATCATCGCCGGCTTCGGCATGGGCCTGCAGAACCCCAGCACGTC
>DAOSUG010000122.1:0-6302 GCA_035378545.1 Micropruina sp.
GCCTGGTCGCCAACCTCGACTTCGTCGAGGGCATCTTCGGCAACGGCGGCGACCCTTACCTGCCCGAGAACGACGCGTCCCTCGACCCGGGCACGTGGACGGGCACCACGGGTTGCGTGATCCTGGCCCCGCACCTGATCAGGCTGACCAAGAAGGAACTAGGGCTGCCCCACGCCGATGCCGCCACCGAACGGCAGAAGCGTGACGGCATGTGCTGGACGAGCGCCGACGAGCGCTACAACGGCGGCCAGGCGTTCAAGGTCTGTGCCCGCGACGCCCGCGGTGTGATCGTCACCGTGATCGCCGACAACTACTTCGGCTACTGCAAGAAAGAGGTGAAAACCCAGATTAGCTACACCGCGAACCTGTTCGGCAACGTCGAAGAAGAGCACGCGGGTGGTGCCCTGGTGTTCCCCTCCTACAACATCGGCGGCGGCTACACCGACGAATCCGCCACCGACGACTTCCGCCTCGAAGACGTGCTGGCGCGCGATCCGCAGCGGTTCGTCCGGCAGCCCGAGGGGCACGCGCTCGACACCGAACACCCCGAGCATGTGCTGGTTCCGGCCCGTCCCACCTATTCGCTGCGCACCATGACGGTGTCGTGGAACACCCCCTCGGGCGAGCGATCCATCCGGCTGCGCGCCGATCGCACCTACTTCGGCCCCAACGGCTACCGGGTGCAACTGGCGCAGTCGCCGTCCGATCGCACCCACTGGGACCTGAAGGCGATCGTGCCGACCGTCACGTCCTGTCACAAGCCGTGCACGGTCTCGGGCGGCGGCAAGTCCGAGATCAGCAAGGCGATCACCGACGCGTTCATCTTCGGCAACGCCTACGTGGCCGACTTCGAGAACGACATGGACGCCGTCGAGGCGATCCTGGCCCGCGACCATTCCGACCGGTTCGCCGATCCGGCGCTGCGCGGCAGCGACACCCGGCCGATCCTGTCGAACAGCCGCTCGATCGGCAGCGTGATCAAGCTGCTGACCCCCTCCGACGACTTCACCCCCGAGTACAACGCATGGCTGCAGAGCATTCCGCCGCACGTCGAAGAACTGGTGTTCGTGGTGAAACGGTTCCATCGCCCCGAGTGGGGTTCGGATTGGCGCAGCCACTTCACCGTCGGCATCATGAACGGCCGGCAGGGTAACGCGCTGCGGCTCGACGGTGAGCGGATCAACGTCAACATGCTGCGGGTCGGCTTCGATTCGGACGGTTCGTGGCGTCTGTTCGGGCTGCGGCACGACTTCAACCCCGCGGTGAAGGTGCAGACCGAAGACGACATCACCGCCTCGATCGTCGGGCCGGCCCACCTCACGGAGCGTCCGGGCCCGGTGATCGGACTGAGCCGCAAGTACGTCCAGAACTGCGAGAACCTGCTGTTCCAGCGCCCGGACGACGCGATCGTGCGCGGCTACGACAAGCAGACCGAGCGCGACATGGCGCTGCCCGACAACTTCTTGTCGAACTTCGAGCCGCTGACCAGGTTCGATGCCCGCGAGATGCGCGACGACGCGGTCGCGTTCAGCGCGTTCACGGCGCCGATGCAGCAGTTGCTGGCCGGGTTCGCCGACCAGCCCGACGACCAGAGTCCCCGCTACGTGGTGTCGTCGGCGAACCCGCGGCTGGTGGGCGGCAAGCCGTCCAAGAACCCGCGCTACCTGCAGCAGCGTCCCGACCTGACCAACGCCTCGGCGACCGCCGCGGCCGACCTGGCGATGCACCTGCAGGCCAAGCTGCCCACCCATGCGCCGCTGCCGATTCCGGTCGACGTGGTGGCCGCCGGACGCCGCAACAATCCGCCGGAGGGCCCGGTGCCGGCACTGTGCTCGTTCAACCCGCTGCACTACATGGAGCTGCCCGAGCTGTTCATGGAGTACATCAGCTCGATGACCGGCAAGTCGCCCTCGACCACCGGGGCCGGTTCGGAGGGTGCCCTGACCAAGGGCCCGTTCAACGCGATGCCGGCGATCATCGACCTGAACGCGGCCCTGCTGAGCTACGTGCTCACCGGGTACGACGGCTGGGTGTCGTGCGCCGGCTACGTCGGCCCCAACGTGCGGGTCGATCACGACATCTCGATGTTGATTCCCGAGGTGTTCTCGCGCATGAGCGATGCCGAGCGCTCGGCCACGAACCTGATCGCCGAAGGGTGCCTGGAGCGGGTCGAGGACGTCAGGCATGACGGTCAGCTGGTCCGGGCCAGCCGGTTGGGCTACCGCATGACGCAGAAGTTCGCCCGCAAGTACTTCGGGCGCATCTTTCTGCATCCGCACGTGGTGTTCACCCCCGAGATGCTGCGGCCGGAACTGCAGGACTTCGGCATCTACGCCGACAGCATGCGCGTGATAGTCGAAACCCACCGCCGGGTCGCCCAGGCCTACTTCGACGACGGCACCATCGAGTTGGCGATTCCGCCGCTGCGCGCCCTGCTCGAAATCATGGCGTTCGGCGCCACAGCCGATGGCCACGCGCTCGACTCGGACGCGGTGCGGGCCCTGTTCGACCGCGACCAGGTGCTGACCTCGGACTGGTATGCGGCCCGGCTCGATTCCAAGCAGCAACTGGCCACCGACCGGGCGCAAGCCGTGGTCGATCGGCTCGAGGCCTTCGCAGCACACCACAAGAACGCCGAGGCCTGCGAGCGGCTGAACGTGCCGAACCGCATCGAGGCCGCGCGGGCCGAACTCGACCGGTTCAGCAGCGACGACTACCGGGCGGCCCTGGTCGGCACCCTGGGTCGCCAGCCGTTGGAGGGCTGAAGGACTGGACTGGCAAAGACAGTGTGGGATCGAGCACCGAGTATGGTGCTCGATCCCGCACTGTCCTGCGGGCGGGCCTCAGCCGATGTGAACACTTCGGCCGCGCCGTGCCCACACTGAGGTCGTGAAGGTTCGAGTCGACTTGCCACCCGACATGCAGGTGCTCGCCGAACGCCAGGCCGGGGTGCTTTCGCGCGACCAACTGCTGCGCGCGGGAGTGTCGCGCCGGTCCGTCACACGCATGCTGTCAACCGGTGCTCTGCACCCGATCACCCCCGGCTTCTATCGGCGGTGGAGCGAGCAGACCTGGCTGAGCCGAGCCTGGGCCGGCCTGCTGATGGGGGGATCGACGGCGGTGCTGGGGGGTACAACGGCCGGATATCTGCACAAGCTCGTGCGCGACGAGCCCGACACGATCACGGTGTACACCACCAGCCAGGTGGTGCACCGGCAGGGGTGGCAGTTCATCCGCGGGCAGCGCGCTTCGCGAGGTGAACCGGCGCGCACGCGCTACGAGGCCACGGTGATCGACTTGTGCGCCGATCGCGACGAGGACGGCCTGGCTGCGCTGCTCGCCGATGCGCTGAGCAGTCGGCGCACCACAACCGAACGACTTCTGACCGAAGTGCGCCGACGCACTCGCGTGCGCCACCGGAAACTGCTGTGCGAGGTACTGGGCGACGTGTCAGTCGGAGCACATTCGGCGCTTGAGCGACGCTTCCTGCTCAACGTGGAACGCGCGCACGGCCTGCCCTGCGCGACTCGTCAGGCGCACGCCCGCACGAAGCATCGCAGTGACGCCTGGTACGAAGAGTTCGGACTGCTGGTGGAGCTCGACAGCAAGTTGCACCACAGCGGTGGCGCAGCCTTCCACGACATGACGCGTGACAATGACCATGCTCTCGCCGGGCTGACCACCTTGCGATTCGGCTGGGGGCACGTCACCGGTTCGTCGGCCTGCGCGACCGCGAGAACGCTGGCGGCGGCACTGTCGGCGCGCGGGTGGGCGGGTCCTATCACGTCATGCCCGCACTGCGCGCTGGTTCACCCGGTCTAGCTCATGGGATCAAAACACAGTGTGAAATCGAGAACTGAGTATGGTGCTCGATCCCGCACTGTCTTCCGGGCATCGCCGCGCCAACCCCAAAGATCGCCTGAGACGCCGCGTCGCGCACCGCCCCACCGCCGCAGGGCAACTACATTTCGGCCTGTGAGCTATCAACTGGCGTTCTGGGCCTATGCCGACGGACGGCGCAGCAACCGGGTGGCCGACCGGCGCACCTACCTCAAGTTGATCAAGGGCCGCCGGGTCAGAGACGTCGCGCCGCTCGACACCGACCGGGTGCTGGACGAACTCGCCATCGTCTATGGCACCTGGCGCCGCACCGACACCTACCACTTCAGCCACCCCACGCACGGCGCCTTCGACGTGTGGATCGCGGGCGGCACCTTCGTGGTGCTCACCTTCCACAACGTGAAGGACCTGACCGTGATGGACCCCGCGATCCAGTGCCTGGACGCCATGGGCGTGCCGCTGTACGACCCTCAGGTGGACCGCCGCTTCCCCTGGGTGGCCCGCGCCATCTGAACGGGCCGTCGCCAATCTTCGCCGCCACCTTGACCAGCAAGAAGGTCGGCGACCAGCCCACCACGGTGCTGATCGCCGGCGACGACCAGGCCGAGGCTGCCCGCAAGCTGGTCCTGGACCGGTTGAGTCCCGAACAGCTCCACAGCCTGACCGAACTGCTCGGTCCGGCGGCGCTCGCCCTCGGGCCCGAGGGACCGTTCGCACGTCCCGCGTGAGGGCGCCGGGGCGGCCGATGAAGACCCTTCCACTCGGCTCCGATCGCGCGAGCCAACCGAGTGCCCTTGGCCGAAACGATCTATCATGACGAAGTCGAGAAGGCGTGAGTGGTGCGGCCCGGCTACGGGGGCATAGCCATTGACTTCGCGGTGAACCGAGTTCAGAATATGTCATGCGAATTCTCAACAAGTTGATCGTTGCAAGTCTTGCGGCCTTGACCATGGCATTCGGGTTATCGCTCTCAGCGATGGCCAGTCCCGTTGGTGAATCTGTCACTTCTTCGGGAGCACTGCCTCAAACTGTACCTGCAGGTGCTCGCTGCAGCGTCTCGTACTACACCACCCACGCCCGGCTGCGCATGGCGGAAAGGGACATTTCGGAGTGGGAGGTGAGAAATGCAATCGCTTACTCTTGTAGGCACGACAAGGTGGTGTGGCAGTGGTTAGAAGGCACATACAAGTACTACGGCACCTACGTCGTCGTAGCCATGAATCCTCAGGGCGGGGTGGTCACAGTTTGGCTTGCAGGCGGAAATGGTGGAGGCGGTTGGACGCAGCCAACTTCACGGGTGATCTAGATGCACTTCCTGACTCGCAGTGTACAAATCCAGTTCGATGAGACAGCGAATGCCGCCGTAGTGAAGTTCGGGCCGGATTTTCCTCAACGGTCTGAAGTCGTCGACACTCCAATCGAGATTGACGGAAACGTAGTAGCCATCCTCACGAGTAATAGTGAAGGACTGATCGTCCAGTTGGAGTTGCTGAGAGCAGATCGCCAACTTGGGCCTATAGTCGAGTAGCTACACGATTGAAGACCGCGTCTGTTGGGTGAGAGGACCGAGACGGAACACGCCACTCTCATCACGCGAATTGGACAGCTAGAAGTTCACCCGCTTCGGCAGCGCCGCGTCGGCGACCAGCCGCTCCGGGCCCTCCGCGCCGGCGAGAATCGCCGTCACCGCCTTGAGCAGCGGAAGCTGCTCCAGCAGGCCGTCCTGCTGCTGCACCAGGGTCATCGCCAGGCCCGCCGCGGGCACGCCCTCGACGGTCTGCTCGGCCGCCTCCATCGCGGCCAACGCCTCGATGGCGTTCTCACCGCGGCCGATCCGCACCCCGTAAACCTTGTTGCGGCCCGACAGCCCGGTGACCTCGAGGTCGCCGACGCCGGCCAGTCCGTACGCGGTCTCAGGACGGGCCCCGAGCGCCACCGACGCGATCGACATCTCTTTGACCGCCTGGGCGAAGATCGCCGACTTCAGGTTGTGGTGCGGAAAGCCGGTGCCCTCCTCCAGCCCGTCGGCGATGCCGAGCGCGATCGCGTACACGTTCTTCATGGGGGCGCACACCTCGACGCCCGGCTCGTCGGTGGTCGGCTCGATGCGATACACCTCAGTGCTGATCTCGCGCGCCATGCGCAGCGCCGCCTCTTCGCTCAGCGAGCCGTAGATGGTGGCGGTCGGCTTGCCCTGCGCGACCTCGTTGGCCTTGCACGGCCCACCGACGCCGACGATCGGCGGCAGCAGCGCGCCGTTCTCGGCCGCGATGGTGCGGATCGCGTCCGGCAGCAGTTGCACCCGGCCGTCCGGGTCGGTCCAGAAGCCCTTCGACGTGCACAACACCACCGAGGCCTTCGAGATGGCGGGCAGGGCCAGCTCGGTCACCTTCGGCACACCGACCGAGGCCACCGCGATGAACACGGCGTCGGCGCCGTCCAATGCCTCGTCCAGTTGAGCG
>DAOSUG010000123.1:0-6265 GCA_035378545.1 Micropruina sp.
CTGAGGGCGTCTCGTCGTCCGACTCACAGCCGGGATCTCATCACGCCGTACACCAACTCCGCTTCGTCGACCAACGCATGTTTGGCGGGTTGTCGCTGAGCGTGGGCGGTGCCGAGTTGCCGCGCGAACTCGCCCACATCGGCCGGGACCCGTTCGATCCTGACTTCGACCTCGCCGCCGCCGTCCGTACCGTGCGCAGCAAACGGTCGGGCATCAAGCGCGTGCTGCTCGACCAGACCGTGGTGTCGGGCATCGGCAACATCTATGCCGACGAGGCCCTGTGGCGGGCCCGCCTGCACTACGACCGCGCCGCCAACACGCTGAGCGCCAAGCAGGCGCGCGACCTGCTCACCCAGGCCCAGGACGTGATGGCGCAGGCCCTCGCTCAGGGCGGCACCTCGTTCGACTCGCTGTACGTCAACGTGAACGGATCGTCGGGCTACTTCGAGCGTGCCCTCGCCGCGTACGGACGGGAGGGTCTGCCGTGTCTGCGCTGCGGACGTCCGATCGTGCGCGAGGCGTTCATGAACCGCTCGTCGTATCGCTGCCCGACGTGCCAACGCCGTCCGCGTCGCTCGGCCCGATAGGGTGCCCCTCGTGAGTTCTGCAGGGTCGTTGTATCGCCGCTACGCGCACGTGGGTCGGCAGTTCATCAAGTTCGGCCTCGTCGGCGGCGCCGGCGTGGTGGTCAACATGCTGGTCGCCATCGTGATGAACAAGCTCAACGGCGGCACCATCAACGCCCAGAACGTGCTGTTCGCGATTCCCGGCACGCCGTTCAACTTTCGCTTCACGACCCTGGTCTGGATCGTCGCCTTCATGGTGGCGAACCTGTTCAACTTTCAGCTCAACCGGCACTGGACCTTCAAAGGCAAGCGCGCCCCCTGGTTGACGGAGTTTCTGCCGTTTCTGGCGGTGGGCAGCGCCGCCGCACTGGTCGGCATCTTCATCAAGCTCGGCTTCACGAACCCGACCTCGCCGTTCTACCTGCCCGAGCCCTGGTTCCATGAGAACGCCGGCCTGCGCTCGCGTGAGTACTGGGCCCAGCTGTTCACCATTCTGATCACCATGCCGATCAACTTTCTGGTCAACAAGCTGTGGACCTTCCGCCACGTCCGCAACGCGCACACCGACTCGCTGGCCGGCACCCGGTAGGCCCATGCATCTGAAGTCCCTGACCCTGCGCGGGTTCAAGTCGTTCGCCTCGACCACGTCCCTGGCGTTCGAGCCGGGTATCACCTGCGTGGTGGGCCCCAACGGGTCCGGCAAGTCCAACGTGGTGGACGCCCTGGCCTGGGTGATGGGCGAACAGGGCGCCAAGTCGTTGCGTGGCGGCAAGATGGAGGACGTCATCTTCGCCGGCACGTCCGCCCGGGCACCGCTGGGCCGCGCCGAGGTGACGCTGACCATCGACAACACCGACGGCGCCCTGCCGATCGATTACACCGAGGTGACGATCAGCCGCACGATGTTCCGTTCCGGCGGTTCGGAGTACAAGATCAACGGCAGCACGGCGCGGCTGCTCGACGTGCAGGATCTGCTGTCCGATTCAGGCATCGGCCGAGAGATGCACGTGATCGTCGGGCAGGGCCAGCTCGACTCGATCCTTCAGGCAACGCCCGAGATTCGCCGCGGCTTCATCGAAGAGGCCGCCGGGGTGCTGAAGCACCGCAAGCGCAAAGAGAAGGCGCTGCGCAAGCTCGAAGCCACCAGCGTCAACCTCAACCGGCTCAGCGACCTGCTGGCCGAACTGCGCCGCCAGCTCAAGCCGCTGGGACGTCAGGCCGAGGTGGCCCGCAAAGCGGCCGTCATTCAGATCGAGTTGCGCGATGCGAAGGCCCGGCTGATGGCGGACGACTACGTCCAGGCCAGCCTTGCGCTCGAATCAGAACTGGCCGCCGAGGCCGACCTCAAGGCGCGCCGGCTCGTGGTCGAGGCAGCCCTGGACGCGGCCCGCGCGGCCGAGGCCGAAGCCGAAACGGCCAGCCGCGAGTCCCTGCCCCGGGTCAACGCGGCGCAGGACACCTGGTACGGCCTGGCCGGGCTGCGCGAACGGGTCTCGACCACGATCAGCATCGCCGGTGAGCGGGTGCGCAACGCCAACGCCGCCGGCGAGGGGGATCGTCCGGGCCGCGACCCCGAACTGATCGAGCGCGAAGCCGCCGAGATGCGCAAGGCCGAAGCGGCGCTGGCGATCGAGGTGGCGGCTGCCGAAAAGGGGTTGACGCAGGCCACCGAGGCACTTCGGGCGTCCGAGCAGGCCCATGAGCAGGCCGAACGCACCTTCACCGCCCAACAGCGCGCCATCGCGGATCGTCGCGAAGGGCTGGCCCGGCTGACCGGCGAGGTGAACACGCTGCGCAGCCGCACCGAGGCGGCAGGGTCCGAGATCGACCGGCTGACCTCTGCGCGTGACGACGCGCTGAATCGGGCGGCCGAGGCCAAGCACCGCTTCGCCGCCCTCGAGACCCGGCTGTCGGGGGTCAGCGAGGGCGAATCGGGCCTGGACGATGCCTACGAGCGGGCCGCCGAGCAGGTGGCGAGCATCGAGGCTGCGATCACCGAGTCGCAGCGCGGCGAGCAGAAGGCACAGACCGAGCGGGCCTCGCTCGCCGCCCGGCTCGACGGCCTGGCGCTGGGGCTCGAACGCAAGGACGCCTCGGCGGCACTGCTCGCGGCCGGTGAATCGATCGGCGGATTGCTGGGGTCGGTGGCAGCCCTGGTCGCGGTACAACCCGGCTACGAGACCGCGGTGTCGGCCGCGCTCGGCTCGGCCGCGGACGCCGTCGCGGTCGCGGGTCTCGATGCGGCGGTCGACGCCTTCGGGCACCTCAAGGCCGCAGATCTTGGACGGGCCGGACTGCTGCTCGGCGGGTCGCCCGAGCCGGGCAACGACACCTGGCCCGAGCTGCCGTCCGAGGCGGTGTGGGCGATCGACGTGGTGACCTGCGGGGCACAGGTCCGGCCGGCGCTGGTGCGGCTGCTGCGCAAGGTCGCCCTGGTGCCCGACCTTCCCGCGGCACGGACGCTGGTGGCGGGGCTGCCCGACGTGACCGCGGTCACCCGCGACGGCGACGTGCTCAGCCAGTGGTTCGCCTCCGGCGGATCGTCCGCCAAACCGTCGCTGATCGAGGTACAGGCGGCGATCGACGAGACGCAGGGGCGGCTCAACGCGGCCCAGGCCGAGGTCGAGCGTGCGCGGTTCGCGCTGGCCCAGCACCAGGCCGAGCTGGCGCAGGCACGCGAGGCCGCTGAGTTCGCGCTCGCCCGGCTGCACGAATCCGACGCCCAGCATGCCGCCCTGGCCGAAGAGCTGGCCGCGCTCAGCCAGACCACCCGCTCGGCGCAGGCGGAGGCGACCCGGCTGGAGGCGTCCATCGGTGCGGCGCAGGCCACGCGGGAAAAGAACCGCGAGGCGCTGTCCGCCCTGGAGCAACGCCTCGAACTGGCGTCCGCGCAGACCGGGGTGGTCGAGGCCGATCCGGGTGAGCGCGATCGCCTGGGCGAGGTGGCGAGGACGGCCCGCGGCGCCGAGATGGAGGCCCGGCTGGCCCTGCGCACCATTGAGGAGCGGGCCCGCGCCCTGGCTGGCCGGGCCGACTCGCTGCAACGCGCGGCCCAGGCCGAGCGCCAGGCCCGGCAGCGCGCGGCGGCACGGCGCGAGCAACTGCGTCGCGAGGCCGAGGACGCGCGCGCGGTCGGTGTGGCCGCGGCCTGGCTGTTGGCCCGGGTGGAGGCGTCCCACGAGCTGGCCGCCGCCGAGCGCAGCGCCGCCGAAGCGGCCCGTGCGCAGGCCGAAGCGACCCTGGCTGAGGCCCGTCGCAGCGGACGTGAGCTGGCCAAACAGTTCGAAGAGCTTGTCGATTCGGTCCACCGCGACGAGTTGGCCCGGGCCGAGCAGCGAGTCCGGCTGGAGGCGCTTGCCGAGAAGGCGCTGCTCGAACTCGGCCTCGACGCCGACGTGCTGGTCGCCGAATACGGACCGGACCAGCTGGTTCCGGTGCTGACCGGTGCCGACGGCGCGGCGCTCGCGCCCGATGACGAGAAACCCGAGCCCGTCGCGTTCGTCCGCGCGGAGCAGGAGAAGCGGTTGCGGGCGGCCGAACGCAACCTGGGTGTGCTCGGCAAGGTCAACCCGCTGGCGCTGGAAGAGTTCGACGCCCTGCAGGAGCGGCACGCGTTTCTGGCCGAGCAGCTGGACGACCTGCGCAAGACCCGGGCCGACCTGGCCGACATCATCGCCGAGGTCGACACCCGGGTGCAGGAGGTCTTCGCGGAGGCGTATGCCGATGTCGAGGTGGCTTTCGAACAGTCGTTCGCGCGGCTGTTCCCCGGGGGCGAGGGACGGCTGGTGCTCACCGAGCCCGGCGCCTGGTTGACCACCGGCGTGGACGTCGAAGCCCGTCCGGCCGGCAAGAAGGTGAAGCGGCTCTCGCTGCTGTCGGGCGGTGAGCGCTCATTGGTCGCGGTGGCGTTTCTGGTCGCGCTGTTCAAGGCACGACCGAGTCCGTTCTACATTCTCGACGAGGTCGAGGCGGCGCTGGACGACGTCAACCTGGGCCGGCTGCTGCAGATCTATGAGGAACTGCGCGAGAACAGCCAGCTGCTGGTGATCACCCACCAGAAGCGCACGATGGAGATCGCGGACGCCCTCTACGGCGTCACCATGCGCGCCGACGGCGTCTCGGCGGTGATCAGCCAGCGGCTGCGCGACTGAGCACGATGGGGGACTGTTCCCGCTTCGTGCTCCGGCCGGTTGCACTCTGAGTGCGGCGACCCGCGCAGTCGTGCCCCACCACCATCCTCGCCAGAAGCCGCGTCCTGTTGCTGATCAGGACACATGCAGGCCCGCTTCGCGCGCCGGACAGTCGCGTCGATTCTGAATCGACCCGCAGGGGTCGTCACGAAGACCGGCGTGTCGCGGGTCGGGTGCTCGACTGGTGGCCGGGATCTCAGAGGGTCGACGCGACACCCGGATCTCGATCCGAACAGCAGACCACGCCCTCGCGCCGCATGATCCATCCGCCGGCCGTGCGGCATACTGGACGCATCCCGTCCGGAAGGCTGATCGTGGCTGTCGCACTGCTCGTCATGGTGGTGATCCTCGCCGTTGCCATCGGCATCGTCGCCATCGTCGCCATGGGTATGCAGGGGGCCGGGCGTGACAAGGTGCCCGAGTTGGCCAACGTGATGGCCGAAACCGCGCGGCACCTCAACGGCGACGCCGAACCTCCGGGCCGTCTGGTCGAGTTCTTCGAAGAGATTCCCGACGTGCGGCGCGGGTCGTCCGCAAAGTCGGCCAACTCGCCCAAGTAGCGCCCGCCGTCCGCACCCCGTATGGCTGCAATGCGCGCGGCTCGCTCACCCGTAGGCTGACCGGGTGGACCTTCTTCAGCTGCTGATCATCGGCATTCTCGGCTTGGCCGTCGTGGTGGCGGGCACCGTCTTTCTGGCGCGCCGCCAGGCAGTGCACGGGCGCGCCAAGCCCGAACTGCCCGCGAAGCCGTCGGCTGAACCGCAGCCGCCCGCCGTCCAGCAGGGCGACCAACCTGGCGAGCCGACCGGCGACGCGCCAGGGGCGGCCGCGGCCACCACCCTGGAGCGTCCTGAGGCGCCGGCGAACCGCATGGCGAGACTGCGCCGCAAGCTGGCGGGCAGCACCAATCCGTTGGCGCGCGGGTTGCTGTCCATCCTGTCGTCCGACCGGCTGGACGCCGACACCTGGGACGACTTCGAGGCCACGCTGATCACCTCCGACCTCGGGGTCGGGCCGACCCAGGAGCTCACCGAGGCGCTACGACGCGAGTTGGCGATCGACGGGGTCAACGACCCGGCCAGGGCCAAACAGACTCTGCGCACCGAGCTGCTGAAGCTGGTCAATCCCCATCTCGACCGCACGCTCAAGGTCGAAGGCTCGGACGGCAAGCCCGGCGTGGTGCTCGTGGTGGGTGTCAACGGCACCGGCAAGACCACCACGATCGGCAAGATCTCTCGCGTGCTGGTCGCCGAGGACAAGTCGGTGGTGCTGGGCGCCGCAGACACCTTCCGTGCGGCGGCCGCCGACCAACTGCAGACCTGGGGCGACCGGGTCGGCGTGCCGACCGTACGCGGGCCCGAGGGTGGCGACCCGGCCGCGGTGGCCTACCAGGCGGTCCAGCGCGGCATCGACGACGGTGCGGACGTGGTCGTGGTCGACACCGCCGGCCGGCTGCACACCAAGACCGGCCTGATGGACGAGCTCGGCAAGATCAAGCGGGTGATCGAG
>DAOSUG010000124.1:0-6262 GCA_035378545.1 Micropruina sp.
GTTTGAGATCACCGACGAGGCCGCGACCGTGTTCTCGAGCGAGTTCTATGCCGCGATCGCCGACGGCTACCCGATCGACGCCGCCCTCGCCGAGGCGCGGGTGGCGGTGTTCAGCGACAACAACGACGTCGAGTGGGGCACCCCGGTGCTCTATCTGCGGGCCAGTGACGGACGCATCTTCGACGTCGCGGGGGGCGCCCAGCAGATACCACCGACTGCCGCGACGGGACAGGCTGAGGCCGCGGGCGAGCCGGGGCGGGTCGTCCCGATCGTGGTGCCGCCGTGGCCGGGGGGCGGCGGTGGTGGGGGCGGCAGCGGTGCCGGAGCCTCCGTTGCTGGCCCGTCCGGTGGAGGACCGTCCGGAGCCGAGGTGTCCGGAGCAGAAGCACCGGATCCGCTCCCCGTCGAACCGAAGAAGCCGGGCAGAGGTCTGCGTTGGGCGATCCTGGCCGCGGTTGCAGCCGTGGTGGCCTTGGCGATCGTGCTCTGGCCCAGGGTGTTTCCCGGTGGCAGTGTCGCGATGGAATCGCCCTCCCCGACCGGCACGCTCAACGCCAGCCCGACGCCGACTCTGCCCACCACGCCGAGCCCGTCGGTCAGCCGGACCACCCTGCCTCCGGTTCGCGACGTGGGCACGCTCACAGCGGTCCGGGTGACGCAACCGCTCACGATCGACGGCAAGACAGACGATTGGCAGTGGCAGTTGGTGGCGCGGGCCGACCAACGGATCGCGGGATCGTCCAGGGCGACCGGCGACATCTACCTGATGTGGGACGACCAGGCGCTCTACCTGCTCGCGTCCGTCACCGACGCGACGCCGCTGCCGCCCGATGCCGCCCAGCCCAGCCGAGTCTTTCGCGGCGACTCCGTGATTCTCGAACTCGGACCCGACAAGCGCCGACTCTCGGCCGCCGACCTGGCCAGGCCGACCGACGCCTACTACATGTTCGGCCTGCCGGTCGGTGGCACGCCCGTGATCGCGATACTCGGACCCAACGCCAAGGGCACCTCATTCGAGACGTCGCGGGACCCGCGAGCCCTGGACGCAGCAATCACCCCGACAAACAACGGTTACGTGCTGGAGGCCAGGATCCCGTGGGCGACCACCCGGCTGAACGGGGTAGGCGCCGGTGCGGTGTTCGCGGCGAACGTGCAGGTGGCGGAGCGCAAGGCCGACGGCTATGCCAACCTCGGCATGATGAGCACCAACCCGCAACGGACGGCGGACGTCCGGGCGCATCCGGCCTACTGGCAGGCGCTGCAGTTGCAGACGTGAGTTTGTTCCCGCCCGGCGTTCGGTGTGGTTAGGCTGCGGCCATGGCACTGCCCGTTCTGGACGCCAGCGATCAACGCATCCTCGGCAGCCTGCTCGAGAAGCAGCGCACCGTTCCCGGCTCGTATCCGCTCAGCCTCAACTCCCTGCGACTGGCGTGCAACCAGACGTCCAGCCGCGACCCGATCACCGACCTGGACGATGCCACCATCGAGAACGCCCTGCGCGACCTGAAGGGGCGCGGGCTGGTCCGGGTGGTGTGGGCCGGCAAGGGGTCGCGCACCCTCAAGTACCACCAACTGCTCGACGAGGTGCTCAGCCTGCAACCGGACGAGCGTGCGCTGGTCACCGTGTTGCTGCTGCGGGGGGCCCAGTCGCCGGGCGAGTTGAAGGCCCGCACCGAGCGGCTGCATCCCTTCGACGACAAGGACGACGTCGAGCAGGTCCTGCGGCGCATGGCGGCGTTGCCCGAACCGTTGGTGCGCGAGCTGCCCCGGCGAGCCGGCCAGCGCGAGGACCGCTGGGTGCACCTGCTCGGGCCGGTAGCCGAGCCGGAAGGGGCGGCAGCGGCGCCGTCCGTCGACCGCGAGCTGGTGTTGGCGCAGGGCGCCGGGGCGCGCGATCAGCAGGTCGTCCAGGCCTATGACGCGGTCGCCGATGCCTATTTCGACACCCTCGGCGACGAGCTGACCGAGAAGCCGTTCGACGTGTGGCTGCTGGAGCGCATAGCCGATCTTGCCGGCTCGAACCCGATCGTCGACGTCGGCTGCGGCCCGGGTCACCTCACCGCCTTCCTCGCCGACACCGGCGCCCAGGTGAGCGGGGTCGACCTGTCGCCGGCGATGATCGAGGTGGCCAAGCACGAGTTTCCCGACCTGGACTTCTCGGTCGGCAACCTGTTCACTCTGCTGCGTCCACGCACGGCCTCGGGGTGGGGCGCGATCGTGGCGTGGTACTCGCTGGTGCACCTGGCCGGTTCGGAGTTGGCGCCGGCCGTGGCCGCATTGGCTCGCACCTTGGCGCCCGGCGGGGTGGTGGCGGTGGCCCTCCACGTCGGTGACGAGGTGCTGCACGTCACCCAACTGGTCGGGCAGCCGTCCGATGTCGACGCGGTGCTGCATGACCCACACCAGGTTTTGGCGGCTTTCGAGACGGCCGGCCTCAGCGCGATCGAGTGGTATCGCCGTGGTCCGGTCGGCCGCGAGACGAAGACCGAGCGGCTGTACGTGTTGGGGTTCCTGGCCGAGTGATCCGAGCGGGCTTCGCATTGGTGGTTGAGCCTGTCGAACCACGCCGTCGGTCGAGACCCCACCCGCCGGTCGAGTCCCCACCCGCCGGTCGAAACCCCACTGCCGGTCGAGACCACACCCGCGGGTCGAAACCACACCGCCTGTCGAAACCACACCGCCTGTCGAAACCGCACCGCGGGTCAAGACCTCACCCACCGGTCGAAACCGCACCGCGGGTCAAGTCCACACCCGCCGGTCGAGCTGGTCGAGACCAGGTTGGCGACCGGGGTGCCCTGCGCCGCCGTCGCATGCGACGCATGGCTGCGATTCTGAGATCCCGACACCAGTCCACTCCCCGACCCCCGACACGCCGGTCGTCGCCGCAACCCTGGCGGAAGATCTCAGAATCCTGGTGATCGGTGCCATGAGTCTCTATTTCGAGCAGCTCCTGCGGCTGGACACCGTGTCGAAGGTCCGCAGACTGCCGGGGTTGGCGCATGGCTGCGTGCCGCTGGGCTTGCTCGCATTGTGGGCCCGACGAGCCGTGATACGCGAACCGATCCTTACGGCCCGCGTTCGCCGGAATGACGGAGAGAGCTGGGGCCTTGGGTGCTGTTGGGCGGGTGAGATTCCACAAGGGCCCGAAGGCTCAGGCATCGTTGCTTGAGCCAGTCGAAACCCTTCCCCCTCCCACTCCGAGATGAACGAGCCGGTCGCACTCCCGAGCGGAACGAACCGGTGGCTGAGGCTGTCGAAACCCCCACCCCGGTCGAGACCACGTTGGCGACCGGGGTGCCCTGCACTGCCGTCGCATGCGACGCATGGCTGCGATTCTGAAATCCCGACACCAGTCCACTCCCCGACCCCCGACACGCCGGCCATCGCCGCAACTCTGGCGGGCGATTTCAGAACCGTCGGCGAGAGTGGCCCGAGCAGCGGCGTTCTGCGAGGTCTGGACAGGGTTGACCACCATTGATTGACCCGGTCGAAGCACCTTGCCCTCTTCGTGAGGGGTCTTCTTGGCTGGTTGGGGCACCATGGGCGAAGTGCCGTTGACGTTCGTTCACCCGGCGGCGGTGGTGCCGCTGCTGCGACGCCGTGGCCTGGTGCCGGCCGCCCTGGTGATCGGTGCCATGACCCCCGACTTCGAGTATTTTCTGCGGCTGGACACCGTGTCGAAGGTCACGCACACACTGCCGGGGTTGGCGTATGGCTGCGTGCCGCTGGGCTTGCTCGCATTGTGGGCTTGGCAAGCTGTGATCCGCGATCCCTTCGTTGCGGCCACACCGACTGTCGTCCGCGACCGGGTCGGCCACCTGAGCAGCTCAGGCGTGCCCCACACCGTGTGGATGTGGCTCGTGGCGGGTCTGTCTGTACTGATCGGCGCGGCCACGCACCTGCTCTGGGATTCGTTCACCCATCCCGGCTATCTGCCTGCGCAGTGGCTCGGCCTCACCGCGAGCTCGCCGGTGCTCGGCCTGCCGTGGACCTCAGTGCTGCAGCGAACCAGTGACCTGGCCGGGGTCATCGTGCTGGTGGTCGTGATCGCGCGGCTGCCCCTACGGCCAGTTCAGGGCAGCCATCACCCCTGGAGTTTCTGGCTGGTCACCGCCCTCACCACCCTCGCGCTCGTGGCCGGTCGCACGCTGCTGCAACCCGACTGGCTGCGGTTGTCCACAGCGGTTGCCACGTTCATCGCCGGCGGCCTGCTGGGGCTGTTCGCCGCTGCGTCGTGCGAGCGGCGGCGCCGGCGATCCAGCGAGCCGGCCGCTATCACGGCAACTGACGCAGGATTCTGAAATCCTGCGCAAGGGTTGTGGCGGTTACCGGCGTGTCGCGGGTCGAGGGGCGGACTGGTGTCAAGAATTCAGAATCGCAGCGGGTACATAGTCAGGAATCGGCCTGCGGGGGCTGCTCGTCGCTGCGTGATGCGACGAGATCCGTGTCGGTACACCCTGGCGAGCCCACTGCTATCAGGCAACTGACGCGGGACTCTGAAATCCTCCGCGAGGGATGTGACGGTCACCGGCGTGTCGCAGGTCGAGTAGTCAACTGGTGTCGAGATCTCAGAATCGCAGCGGGTACCTTGTCATGAAACGGCCTGCTGGGGCTGTTCGTCGATGCGTCGTGCGAGCGGCGGCGTCGGTGATCCAGCGAGCCGGTCGCTATCACGGCAACTGACGCAGGATTCTGAAATCCTCCGCAAGGGTTGTGACGGTCACCGGCGCGTCGCGGGTCGAGTAGTCAACTGGTGTCGAGATCTCAGAATCGCAGCGGGTACATCGTCAACAAGCGGGGTCCCACAATTGGACCACCGGTGTTCCTCATGGCGAATGGGCCTCGACAAGCGCGATCAGCGCCGGTTGAAGCGAGATCACCTGCGATTCAGTCCCGGGCGTACGTGCAGGCCGACCTCGGGGTCGACGATCAACTCTTGGGCGGCGTCGATTCCGTCGACCACCAGGGCCAACTCCGGCGACACACCTCGCTTGATCAGTGCCAAGGCGATGGGACCCAGCTCATGATGCCTGGCCGACGAACCGACCCGGCCGACGCTGCGTCCATCCACCACGATCTCGCTGCCGACCTGTGGGAGCGCCTCGGCAGATCCGTCCAGATGCAGCCGGGTCAGCCGGCGCGGTGGCCGGCCCAGGTTGTAGACCCGGGCGACCGTCTCCTGCCCGGGGTAGCAGCCCTTCTGCAGGTGCACCGCCGGGCCGAGCGCCGTTCCGTCCGGATCAGCCAACTCGTTGGGGATCGTTTTCTCGTCGGTGTCGACGAAGATGCGCGGTTGGCCGGCCTCGATGCGCAGCGCATCGGCCGCCCACGTGCCGGCCCGCGCCTCGCCCAGCGCCTCGTCCAACTCGTCTCGACGAACGATTTCCGGGCCCTCGAAGCTGATCATCGTGGCGTGGGTTTCGCTTCGCTCGGCGATGTCGACCCGTGCCGCGAACTGCATACGCCGTAGCCAGGCCACTAAAGCCTGGTCATGACCGACCTCGGTGGTGGCCCACAGGGTTTCACCGTCGTCCACACCGCCGAAGACGTGCCCGATACGACCGTTCGCGTCGAGAATGTAGGCGGTGGTCCACCGACCGACTGGCAGGTCGTCCAGCTTCTGCGAGGCGATGCTGTTCAGCCAGGTCAGCCGATCCGAGCCGCTGATGCTGAACACCGGACGGTGCGACAGATCGACCGTCGCCTCGCCGCGCTCGAGCAGTCGCTGTTCGCGCATCGGGTCGCCGTAGTGCCAGACGGCGCCGGCGTCGGGACCGGTTTCGTGCCGCACGGCATTCATGCGCGCTGCAATGTCGCCCACACGTACGGACGCAGTGGCTCGGTTTCGGTGGCGCGGTCGAAGGAGTACATCAGCTTGCCCTCGACGGTGCCGTAGAGGCGCCGGCCGGCCGTATAGGCGACAGTCGCGTCGGGGGTGCGGGCGACGGCGTCGGTGACCAGGTCGAGGCGGCCGGGCTGCAGCTTGCCGTACCAGATCTCGGCGAAGCCCTCGGGCGAGCACATCACGACGTCGACGGTGGCGTCGGCGAGCGGACGCCAGAACCCGGTCTCCATGAACAACGGACGGGTCGGGCGCCCGTCATCGTCCACCTCGAACGCCTGCGCCAGGTAGTGCAGGTAGTCGCCGCCGTTGTCGGTGAAGTCGACCTGCTGGGCGAACCTGATCTTGTCTTCGCCCGGCCATTCGCGGTAGCCGGTGCCCTCCCAGCGACCGCGCAGCCAGGCGAGCCCCACCAGGGCC
>DAOSUG010000125.1:0-6259 GCA_035378545.1 Micropruina sp.
CGCGAACCACAGTGGGCTGGCATCACGCAGGCCCCACCGGATCGCCAGGAAGCAGCCGCCCAGCGCAACGGTGATGCCGATCATGCGACCCGTCCGTGGTCGACCGGCCGACGCGATGGTCCCTGGTGCAGGGACAACAGGCACGGTCACGCTGATGCCAACCCTTCCATGATGCGCGGGGGGGTCCCCGGCGAACGCCGCAGCGGATCAGTGGCACCCATTGCGACCGTACGGACGCTCGACACTACTACGGTAAATAGGAGCAGGAGGGCTCCCCGGTCTGGGACGAAAGTCCCTGCCGCCACCGCGAGGCACGGCGGATGGTGAAGGTACTCCGGAGGTTCCCGGCACCGGCCGTCACCGACTCGGAGAAGGAAGCGAGGAACGGCCATGATGTATTGGTTCGGTGGGGACGTCGGCGGATGGGGCTACGTCCTCATGCTGCTCAGCATGGCGGTGTTCTGGGGTCTGCTGATCACCGGGCTGGTCCTGCTGTTCCGGGTCGACGGCCGGCAGCAGACCGTGACCCCCGAACAGGTGCTCGCCCAGCGGTTCGCCCGGGGGGAGCTGGACGACGCCGAGTACCGCGACCGGCTGCTGACCCTGCGCCAAGGGGTTCGGTCATGACCACGCCGGCGCCCCGGGCAGCCCACCGCACGGCCAGCCAGGACCGGCGCCGCTGGGCGGTGAACATCAGCACTGCCGAACGGTGGGCTCGGGTCGTTGCCGGCACGGCCGCCATCGTCGGCGGCGCCCTGCTGCTCACCCGGTCCGGATCGGTGGCGGCGATCATCCTCGTGCTGCTGCTCATCGCGGCCGGCATCGACCTCGTCGTGACCGGTGCGACCGGTCACTGCCCGCTGTACCAGCGGCTCGGCCACGTACCGCGGTCGCTAAGGAGGACAGTCGGATGACCGTTCACGACCACCACGCACACCCCGAACACGGGAGCAACACCGACCGCGCCGTCACCACGCCGACCGCCGCCCATCGGCACGGCGGGCACGGGCTGATGATGATCGCCTGCTGCATCCCCATGCTGCTGATCGCCGGTGTGCTGGTGCTCACCGGCGTCCTGTCTCCCGGCTTCTTCCTCCTGGCGGTCGCCTGCACCGCGATGATGGCGCTGATGATGACGGGCATGCACGACGACCGACGCTGAACGTTCCAACGAAACAACTGATAGTGAAAGGCGTACGAGACTGAAGTGCCCAGTGTGCCGAACGCGCGGAAGTGCTCTGGCCGGCGCCGCCGAGCGGCTCCTTCGCGTTCGTTTACCGCGGGTGGACCGATGAATGGGGGGCACCCTGACCCCGGTGTGGCGGGCTACCTACCGGAGCGCGCCCTCGCCGATGCCCGACAAGCAGGCGCGCCAGCACCCACTCCCGGGTACTCGGCCCCGGCGGCTGGTCAAAGCCTTCGGCGGGCCATGGCCCCCCTACCCCAGGCGAACCCGCTCTCCGCTCCCCCTCCTGGTGAGCAGGGAATCACCTGCGGACCCTGTGTGGCTCGGTTATCGTCCCCGGCCGACCGGATGAGTGCGTTGCGCGCCGCGATCGAAGAGGAGCCCGAGCCGTTGGTGGCGCTCACCCATCTGCTGCATCTGTGCCGTGACGACCACCGGGTGTTATGGGAGCGGGTGGCCGAGCCGGTCAGCCGCTCCCGAGTGGCGACCGTCATGGACACTTTGGCTGAGGCGCTGCCTGAGGGTGTGACCGACGCGAGGCTGACCGCGCCGGTTCGCCGCGCGATGGCCGCCGCTCTGCGGACCGTGGACGGCGTGGCACCGGTCGTGGTCGCGCACGCGCTCGCGCAGTTCCTCGACGACCGTTACGGTCACACCTTCCCGGACTCGTTTCGTCGCCGCAGCCCATACCAGCCTGGGGTCGGGGACCCGGTCCCGCTAGGGGGCACGGACCTGCGTGTGATCATGGACATGCGGCCCACCTCACCGGCGTGGCGGCTGGCGAACCGGTTGGATGAGACGCGGCGGATCCGGTTGGCCGGTGAGTGGGCGGTAGGTTTTCGGATCGTCTTCGACTACAGCCTGTTCGAGATTCTGGACGGCGTGGTGACGGCGGACACGGTCATTGCGACGTGCCACCCCAACCGCACCTTGGCCGAGTTCGCTCTGCCGCAGGACACCCGACAGCCGGTGTTTCCGGTGGAACCGGCCGATCCGACCCGACAGCTTGGCCAGATCAACCGGCTGATCAACGCTGCCACAGTGGCGGGGGCCGATATCGTGGTGCTCCCCGAGTTGTGTGTCACCGAGGAGCTCGCCGTCGAATTGCAGGACTGGGTGCGCCGCTCGGATGGCCCCCAAATCCTGGTGGCGGGCAGCTTCCATCACGCCGATGACCACGGCCGATCGGCCGGTCGCCGGCGCCGCAACACCGCTGTCGCGTGGGTTCGCGGCCATCCGGACCCGCTCCTTCATGACAAGCACTCGCCCGCGGACCGCCCGGTCGTGGAAGACATCCAGCCCGACGGTTGGCCCGAACTGCGGCTGTACGTCACCGCTGACGGCTGGCACCTGGTGGTCGCCATCTGCCGCGACTTGCTGAACCCACAGGCCGTGCACGCCATGACCGAGGCCGGCGCGAATCTGGTGCTGGTTCCGGCGATGAGCGAGACCCTCGTGCCCTTCGGCGGTCCCGCGGCCCACCTGGTCGGCTCGGACCAGGCCCTCGTCGCCGTGGCTAACAACCCCGGCGGGTGGCGCGACGAGCCTCACCCACTCACCCACCGGCCCGGCCGTGCACTGTTCGGCCATCCTGGGTTCGGTCAACAGACCCGGCTCGTCCATGGCCAGAACACCGAGCCGGGGATCGCCCTGTTACGGGTGCGATCCGGTCAGATCCAGTGGATCCCCGCCGATCCGCTCGCGGCGGCGCCACGACCGACCGCGCCGGCGACTCCCTCCTGGGTCACCCGACTGATCCAGGACGTCAACTGCGAACCGGCTGGTGAGCAGCCGCAACGACCAGTCACCCTGCGCCCGGCGGCGGTGTTGGTCCTGCTCATCGCCGACCCGACCGGTCCCCGAGTGTTGCTGACCCAACGCGCACCCGACCTGAGTGACTATCCCGACCTGCTGGTGTTCCCCGGCGGCGCCGCCGAGCCGCACGACAACGGCCCAACGGCGACGGCTATAAGGGAAGCCACCGAAGAAGTGGGGCTGGACCCGGCCACCGTGTCGATCATCGGACACCTGCCGATGTTCGCCCTTCCGGACAGCGGCTTCCTGGTCACCCCAGTGCTGGCCTGGTCCCCGCAGCCCGGGTTCATCGGAGGCGCCAATCCCGCTGAGGTCACCCACGTGTGCACCGTCGCACTGCACGACCTCGGCCCCCGTATCGGTGGCCGGCCCATTCTGGACGATGCGACCAGCACAGGAACAGGCCCGGACGTGGGGACACCTGACCGTATGGCCCTCGGTCGGATCACCGCAACCGTGATCGACCTGCTGCTAGCGACTCTCACCCGCGCCGACCAGGCCGCGGTCCGGATGCGGACACCATCAACCATGATCGAACCTCCACCAAATGCTTACCGCGGCCTTGAAGCCTCTCAATGACCGGCGATACCAATATCGGTGCTCAACCGTTCGGCTTCCCTTTCCCTCCCACCGACTCTCGGCCGGCTCGGGCGGCCCGGCGCGCCCACTGGATGGCGAGCAGCACCCGGGCGGCGAGGGCCAGGCAGACGATAAGGAGCACGCTGGCGCCCGCGAAGCAGACAGCCATGAGCGGGCCAGGCGCCGCAGCGAATGAAGCATTGACGGCTCCCGCCATGAGAACCGCGATGCCCACCAGGACCCAGAACGAGATATAGGCACGAGGCGGTGGGTTGCGGGCCCAGCGGCCCGGCGCCACTTGCGCATTCATAGGTGTTGTCCTGCTGGGGTGACGGCGGTCAGGAGTGTCAAAGTGACCACAATCAGCGATACCAATAGACCCAGGATCATCGCGACCGGACGCTCGCGCCACCAGCGTTTCGGATTACGGTCAACAAGAGGCACGATCGCGAGGATGAGGAAGAATGCAATCTCACCGTAAAGGATGGCGGAAAGCCCAAACCAGTTCTCTAGGGTGAACGGCCACCAAAACATCCACGGCGGGTCGGACACCTCGATGCCCGCCACGGGGGAGGATCCGATCCCGGGTTGGAAGAGAACCGCGAGCATGCCCACCATCCCGGTCAACACCACCCCGAAGGCCGCGAGCCGACCCAGATGGCGGGTGAACGGTTCCGTCGGCTCCGCCGCTGAGGCTTGTTCGCCGGAGGCATCGGCACGCAGGGCCGGGTGCGGAGACATCTTGTGCCGCTTCACCAGAAGAAGATGCAGAATCACCAGAACAAGAATGATTCCCGGGATGATCACCACATGGGCGCCATAGAGGCGTATCAAGATGGAGAGAGATCCGCTGACACCCTGTACACAGAGACGGCGAAGCACAACAAGCACGCGCCGCGCCACGGGACAGTCCGCGATATGACTGATGGTGAGACATTCACCCAGGCACCACTTGCGACGCCAACGCGAGACCCTGGGACGAGCGTACAACCGCCGGCGAGGATCTGAGCACCGAGTACCGGGCTGCAGAGTCAAGTTCACGTTAAGAGCGCACTCATTTGAATAACGACGGCTAAGGAGTTGAGGCGCGATGATCGGGTCGGTGTCGACGATCGTCGGCATGCTGGTCCTGTCACTCATCGGTCTATGGGTCTGGTCAATGGCCCACCTATCGGAGGAGACCATCCAGACTCGCGAAGATCACGCGGCTTCTGCCCGCATCGGGGTCGACATCCCCGCCGGGGGCATCGGCTCTGATTCAGACCAGCTCGGGTGGACCGCGCTGGACGATCTACAACTCCGCCGGCTACTCGATGGACCCTCACAGTGAGGTTCCTCGACTTGCACTCGGTCGCAGGGGTGTGTGTTGACCGTTGTCGGAACTGCCGACCAAGGAGTCGCCATGGTTGACGACGGGGGATCGGTGTTTGGTCGGCATGAGGCCGGCGGGCGGCGCCGACGAGCAGGTTCAGGGGCGTCAACCGAGGGGTCATGGCCAGCAGCATGCCGACCAACAGGTCCCGGTCGTTGGTGACTGCTGAGCATCGACCCGAGCCGTTACAGCCACCGGGCGTGTCATCGCCGGTGGGGCCCGCATCCACCGTCGAACGCGACTCGCCAGTCACCGAATCGAAAGGGTCATCTGCCACATCAGCTATATTGTCCAGCGAATGCCGCGAACATATGCTCGCCGCACCCCGCACCCCCGCATCGGACAACGGACCAAATAACGCTCCATCCTGGAAGGCAGAAGAACAAATCGGGCGTACCCTCTAGGGGTATGGATACGGTGGTCCGGGTCGAGGGCCTGGTCAAGTCCTTCGGCAAATTCGCGGCGCTGCGGGGCCTGGACCTTCAGGTCGCCCGGGGCGAGGTGCATGGCTTCCTGGGGCCGAACGGGGCGGGTAAGTCGACCACCATCCGGGTGCTGCTGGGGCTGCTCCGGGCGGATGCGGATCGGGTCGAGTTGTTGGCCGGTGATCCGTGGCGGGACGTGGTCGGGTTGCACCGCCGCCTGGCGTACGTGCCGGGGGATGTCAGCCTGTGGCCGGGTTTGACCGGTGGGGAGAGCATCGACCTGCTGGGTCGGTTGCGGGGCGGATTGGACGAGCGGCGCCGCGCCCGCCTGTTGGAGCGGTTCGAGCTGGACCCGACGAAGCGGGGCCGGACGTATTCCAAGGGCAACCGGCAGAAGGTGGCGATCGTCGCCTCGGTGTGGGGGTTGGCGCTGCGGCTGCACCGCGGCTCGATGATCGGCTGGACGCTGGTGTTCGTGCTGCTCGGCGTGGTTTTCGGGTACCTGTCGACCACCTTGGGTGGGGTGTTCGCCCGGAACGCCGACTTCGCTGCGGTGCTCGGCGCCCGGGGTGGGTCCGCGGCGTACCTGACGTTCGCGTTCCTGCTGACCCTGCTCACCGTGCTCGGCATCATCGCCGCCGTCTACGGCGTGCAGGTCGGGATGCGGTTCTACGCCGAGGAACTCGACTACCGGGCGGAACCCCTGCTCGCTGCGGCGCTGGCCCGCCCGAAGCTGTTCGCCAGCCACGCGGTGATCGCCCTGCTCGGCCCGGCGGCGGCGTTGCTGCTGGGCGGGGCGGTGATCGGCGTGACGTCGTCCGCGGCCGGCGGCTCGGTCGGTGCCGGTGACCTGATCGTGCAGGCGCTGGCCGAGATCCCCGC
>DAOSUG010000126.1:0-6210 GCA_035378545.1 Micropruina sp.
GACCCGACCCCGTGTGCCCGGGCCCGGGTATCCGTCCACCACCGCGGCCGAGACCGCGCTGGGGTGCAGGTCGGGCCGGCCCGGCGCCAGAATGCCGTACTCGGTCTCGGCTCCCAGCAACGGCATGTCCCACAGCGTAGGGCCCATACAGTGGTCGGCATGAAGTGGTGGACGGCCCTGTGCTTCGACCTCGTGGTCGTGCTCGCTTTCGCGACCATCGGACGCCTGTCGCATGGCGAGGCGGCCGACCCCGGCGGAATAGTGAACACTGCATGGCCGTTCGTGGTGGCACTGATCGGCACCACCGGCATCCTGATCGGCCTGCAGCGCCCCACCGAGTTGGTGACGAACGGTGCACTGGTATGGGTAGGAACGCTGGTGTTCGGCATGTGGATTCGCGCACGCTCCGGTGACGGCGTTCAGGTGAGCTTCGTGATCGTGGCGGGCGTTTTCCTGGTCCTGTGCATGCTCGGCTGGCGCCTGCTGGCGGCCCGGCGAGCGCACGCCGCTCGCTGATTGTCGACGAGTTCAACCGCCAACCCGGCGAGTTCAACCGTCCTCCCGCGAGTTCACCCGCCATCCCGCCCAACTTGATCGGCTTCCCGGCGAGTTCAACCATCATCCCGGCGAACGCCGGGATCTCCTGCCTCGCGCCCACCCGCCCACCGACACACAGCGTTGAGGTCACCGGGGCGACAGTAGACGTCGCCGGGCGGCAGTCGAGCGCGTCAGAGATCCCGGCGTTCGCCGGGATGACGACTCAGCAGGAGGACGGCCGAGCGGATGACCGTGTAGTCCGCCGGAATGACAGCTGTGCTCGCCGCTAGGCCTACACGCTCACCTGGCGTCCGCCGCGCAGGGTGCGCATGAAGGTGATCCGCTCCCCCTTGCGGCCCGAGATCCGGGCCCAGTCGTCGGGGTTGGTGGTGTTCGGCAGGTCCTCGTTCTCGGCCACCTCGTCGGCGCAGGCCTCCAGCAGATGTTCCAGGAGCAGCCCGTCCGGGCGGCCCGCCAGCACGTCCTTGATCGCGGCCTTCTTGGCCCGGCCGACGACGTTGGCCAGCATCGCCCCCGACACGAAGTCGCTGACGTACAGCACCTCGCGGTCCCCGGAGGCGTAGGTGACCTCGAGAAACCGGTTGGCGTCACTGCGCCGGTACAGCTGCTCGACGGTGGCGTCGATCAGCGCCCGGCGCTGGGCCACCGGGTCGCCGCCCGACTGCCGGGCCGAGAGCGGGATGGCCTCAGTCAGGTACTTGGCCAGAATCTCGGCCGCCGCCGCGCTGTCCGGACGGTCCAGTTTGATCTTCACGTCGAGTCTGCCCGGACGCAGAATGGCCGGGTCGATCAGATCCTCACGGTTGGTGGCCCCGATGATGATCACGTTCGACAGGCTCTCGACACCGTCGATCTCGCTCAGCAACTGGGGCACCACGGTCGATTCCATGTCGGAACTGACGCCGCTGCCGCGGGTGCGGAACAGCGAATCCATTTCGTCGAAGAACACGATCACCGGACGTCCGTCGGCCGCGTGTTCGCGGGCCGTGGCGAAGATCACCCGGATCTGCCGCTCGGTCTCGCCGACATACTTGTTGAGCAGTTCGGGACCCTTGATGTTGAGAAAGTGACTGCCCACGCCGCCCAGCTGGTCACCCAGCGAGTTGGCCACCGCCTTCGCGATCATCGTCTTGCCGCAACCGGGCGGTCCGTACAGCAGCACGCCCTTCGGTGCGGGCAACTGGTAGCGGGCGAACAGGTCGCGGTGCAGAAACGGCAGCTCGACGGCGTCGCGGATCTGCTCGATCTGCCGGCCCAGGCCGCCGATGTCGGCGTAGTCGAGGTCGGGCACCTCGTCGAGCAGCAGGTCGTTGACGTCGCTGCGCTCCACCACGCGCAACGCGATGCCGGCCCTACGATCGGCGGCGACACTCTGCCCCGGCTGCACGCCAGTAAGGTCCGGGCCCGCGGTGAGCAGGTGCTCGTCGTCGCCGCCGCCGCCGACCAGTAGCCGTCCGTCTGCCAGCACGTCGCGCACCACCACCACGTCCAACTGGGCGGCCTCGGGTGCGTTCGCGACCAGCATCATCGCCTCGTTGAGCAACACCGCCGCGCCTGGACGCAGCCCGCCCGGGTCCACGTCGGGGCCGACGGCCACGCGAAGCACCCGGCCACCGACCGACACGTCAGCCAATCCCACCTCGGGCACGCCGATCACCACCCCGTGCGCCTGTGGCGGGTTCGCCAGCGCGTCCAGTTGCGCCCGCAGCTGCAGCAAGGACTCGCGAGCCTCACGCAGCGTCGCGTTCAGCTTCTCGTTCTGCAGTGCGAGTGAGCGGGCATCGGCACGCGCATCGGCCAGCCGTCGCTCGGCCAGTTCGGCAGCCCGTCCACGCGCCTGCGCCACCGCCTCAGCACGCTGCACCGCATCGGCCGGGCCCTCGCTCATGACGGGGTCTCGGACGCCGGCGCCTCCGCGGCCTGATCCACCGGCACCTCGACGCCGGGCGGACGGGGCCCGCGATAGTCCGGCCCGTAGGCCCCGGGTGAGGGACGGCGCCGGCGCAGTGGTGCGGTGACCCCGGGGGCCAGCCGACGTGTGAAGATCAAGAAGCCGGTGTGACCCGTGGTGGCGTGACCCGGACGGATGGCCAGTCCCTCGGCGTGCCACTGCCGCGACGTCAGCTCGCTGCCCGCCGGCTCGGTGAAGCCGCCATGGGCGCGGATCGTGTCCATGGTGCGGCCCAGTTGGGTGGTGGTGGCGACGTAGCAGCACAGCATGCCGCCGGCTTCGAGCACGCGCGCGACCGCGTCGATGCATTCCCACGGCGCGAGCATGTCGAGAATCGCGCGATCGATGGGTTCGGGCCCGATGTCAGCGGCCAGGTCGCCGACCCGGATCTGCCACGCGGGGTGCGGGCCGCCGAAGAACGTCTCGACGTTGCGCTGCGCGGTCGCCGCGAAATCGGGACGCCGCTCGTAGCTGTACAGCGTGCCCGTCGGGCCGATGCTGCGCAGCAGATGCATGCTCAACGCACCCGAGCCGACCCCCGCCTCGAGCACCCGGGCCCCTGGGAAGATGTCGGTCTGCACCAGAATGTGGGCGGCGTCCTTGGGGTAGATGACGGCCGCGCCGCGCGGCATCGACACCGTCCATTCCTCCAGCAGCGGACGAAAGGCCACATACCCCATGCCGCCGGCCGAGGTGACCACGTTGCCGTCGGGCCCGCCGATCAGGTCGTCGTGGCTGATCGCGCCCCGGGTGGTGTGAAAGGTGCCGCCGGTGACCAGCAGCACCGAATGCCGCCGGCCCTTGGGGTCACTCAGCGTGACCCGCTCACCCGCTCGCAACGGTCCGGTGTGCACACCGGTGAGCCGCGCCTCGTTCAGTTCCGCCATCGTGCTCCCCACAACGCCAATTGCCATCCAGGGCCGAGCGCCTCGCCGACCAGATCGACCCGTGCACCCAGGAACAGCACCCCGTCGCCCTCGGCGATCGGCACCACCGTGGCGTCCACGGCCGCCTGCTTCTGAATCTCACTGAGCGCGGGCAACTGCACGTCTTCTTTGCTGGAGGACCGGATGCGCTCCTCCAGTTCGGCCAGCTTGCCGGCGCTGCCGGGCAACGGGTTCTTCAGATAATCCTGCAACCAACCCAGTGCCGTGTTCACCTGGGGGGCGCTGTCGCGCAGTTCGAGATCGGCCGCTTCGCCTTCGGTGACCAGGCGGACGCTGATACCCAGCCGTTCGTGCAGCCGGTCACTCACCTGGCGGGCCAGGTCGGCCATGCCCGGTGCCGAATTGGTAAACCTCAACGTGAGGTTGATGCCCTTGGGCAGGCTCGGCACCTTGGGGTTGCCGCCCACCGCAAAGCTGTCGGTGTGGCTGTCGATGATGGTCGGCAGGATCGAGGTGGCGGTGCGATCGTCCTGCAGGGCGAGCGCGATGCCGGCCCGCAGGGTGGCGTTGGGGCGGTACTTGCTGTCGGCCACCCACACCAGGCGCTGCAGCACGGTGCCGGTCAGGCCCCAGCGGTAGAACGCCGGACGTTCGTTGTCCGCCAGCGCTTGCCGGATGCGCGCCTGCAGCCGGTCCACGGCTGCAGGACTGAGCGTGCGCCACACGATCTCGACCTGCTGCGCGGTGAGCGCCTCTTCGGCGGTCGGTGAATCGGCCCAGGTGATGCGGATCCTGGGCATGTCGGTGCCGAGGGGTCCCACGTAGTTGGCGAACTTGTCGATGGTCAGCCCGCGGTTGTCCCAGACCTCGAGCGAGTAGGGCCCGGTGCCCATCGGCATCTGGTCGACGGGGCGCAGCTTGGTCGCCGAGTACGCCTCTTCGTCCACCACGGACGCCGCCGGCACCGCCAGGCCGTACCCGAACTGGTTGTCGGGGTACTTCAGCCGAAACCGCACCGTCCAATCGTCCGGGGTCTCGATGCTGCGCAGAGCGCCCAGCAACGACAGCTGACCCGGCGCCAGCCGCAGCGCACGCTGCAAGCTGAACTTGACGTCAGAACTGGTGAGCTGGTGACCGTTGGAGAACACCACGTTCCTGGGCAGGGAGCATTCAAAGATGGTCGGGGCGGTGTACAGGCACTCCTTGGCCAGGTCGGGTTTGAGCAGCTGGGTGCTCGGCTGCACCAGCATCAGACGCTGGAACAGGTCGAGGATCACCATCGCGTCGGAGTCGTTGCGCGCCCCGGCCGGATCGGTCGTGGTCGCCTTCTGCGCGGTCATCACCGTGAACACCCGGTCGGGACTGGGGCTGACCACGCTGGTGGTGGGCAACGGCGTGGGGGTGCGAATGCAGCCGCTCGCCGCGACCATTGTGCCGCAGGCGGTGACCAACGCGACCAGTGACCGGACGAACGAGGGCAGGGTCAGCGGCGGCACCTCACTAGGGTAGGGGTTCCGTCCACTGAGCGCCTGATCTCGGCCGCAGTCGCGCCTCGCGTACAGTGAGCCAGTTCATAGCGACGAAGGGAGCTGCGGTGAGTTCTGACCTGCTCACAACGATCCCGTCGACCCCGGCCGAGATCCGTCCGGACCTCACCGAGCACCTGCGCGCCGCACTCGCCACGCGCATGCACTTTCTGGACGGGGCCATGGGCACCATGATCCAGCGGTTCGGGCTGGACGAGTCCGACTACCGCGGTGAGCGGTTCGCAGCCTGGGGCCAGGACGTCAAGGGCAACAACGACCTGCTCTCGCTCACCCAGCCCGAGATCATCGCGTCGATCCACCGCAGCTACCTCGAGGCCGGCGCCGACTTCATCGAGACGAACACCTTCAACGCGCAACGCATCTCAATGGCCGACTACGGCATGCAGCAACTCGCCTACGAGCTGAATCTGGCCTCGGCGCGGCTGGCCCGCTCAGCCTGCGACGAGTTCACGGCGGCCGACCCGTCCCGGCCCCGCTACGTGATCGGGGCGCTGGGCCCGACCAGCAAGACCGCGTCCATCTCGCCCGACGTCAACGATCCGGGCGCCCGTAACGTGCAGTACGCCGAGTTGGTCGAGGCCTACCTGGAGCAGGCCGAGGGCCTGGTCGACGGCGGCGCCGACCTGTTGATGATCGAAACCATCTTCGACACGCTCAACGCCAAGGCGGCGGTCTTCGCCCTCGAAACCCTGTTCGAGCAGCGCGGACGCCGCTGGCCGGTGATCCTGTCCGGCACCATCACCGACGCCTCCGGACGCACCCTGTCGGGCCAGGTCACCGAGGCCTTCTACAACTCGATCCGGCACGCCAGGCCGCTGGCGGTGGGGCTGAACTGCGCGCTCGGCGCGGCCGAGATGCGTCCCTACATCGCGGAACTGTCGCGGGTGGCGGACTGTTTCGTGAGCTGCTACCCCAACGCCGGACTGCCCAACGCCTTCGGCGAGTACGACCAGACCCCGGCCGAGATGGCGGCGATCGTGGCGGGTTTCGCTGCGGACGGGCTGGTGAACGTGTTGGGCGGCTGTTGCGGCACCACCCCCGAGCACATCGCGGCGGTCGTCGCCGCGGCGCGCGAATCGGCACCCCGACGACCGGCGGAACCGGTGCCGGCGATGCGCCTGGCCGGCCTGGAGCCGCTCACCATCACCCCGGACTCGCTGTTCGTCAACGTCGGCGAGCGCACCAACATCACCGGCTCGGCCCGGTTCCGCCGGCTGATCCGCGAGGGCGACTACACCACCGCGCTCGACGTGGCCCGGCAGCAGGT
>DAOSUG010000127.1:0-6204 GCA_035378545.1 Micropruina sp.
GATCCCGGTCGAGAAACTGATCGCCGTCGTCGAGCAGGCCGGGTATGGCGCGTCCCTGCCCGACCCGGCCAAACCCGAGGTCGACCACGCCGCCCAGCTGCGCTCACGGGTGGTGATCAGCGCTGTGCTGGCGGTGCCGGTGATCGCGCTGGCCATGGTGCCGGCCTGGCAGTTCGCGGGCTGGCAGTGGGTCTCGCTCGCCCTGACCGTGCCGATCTACGCGTGGGCGGCCTGGCCGTTCCACCGCTCGGCGCTGGTCAACGCCCGGCACGGCGCCACCACCATGGACACCCTGATCAGCCTCGGCACCACCGCCGCCTTCGGCTGGTCGCTGTATGCGCTGTTCTTCGGGCACGCCGGCATGATCGGCTACACGCATCCGTTCGAGTTCATGCTGATGCGGGGCAGCGGCGAGGCCAGCATCTACTTCGAAGCGGTCGCCGCCATCGTCACGTTTCTGCTCCTGGGACGCTATTTCGAGGCGCGCTCGAAGCAGAAGGCGGGCGAGGCCGTCCGGGCGCTGCTGCAGTTGGGCGCCACCGAGGCGACGCTGCTGCGCGGAGGCGTCGCAACCCGGGTTCCGGTCGACTTTCTCAAGGCCGGGGACGTGTTCGTGGTCCGTCCGGGCGAGAAGATCGCCACCGACGGCGAGGTCGTCGACGGCAGTTCGGCCGTGGACGTCTCGATGGTCACGGGCGAATCCGTGCCGGTGGACGTGGCGGTCGGCGACGCCGTGATCGGGGCCACCCTCAACGCCAACGGACGGCTCGTCGTTCGGGCAACCAGGGTCGGTGCCGACACCCAACTGGCGCACATCGCGCGGCTGGTCGAGCAGGCCCAGACCGGCAAGGCGAACGTGCAGCGGCTCGCGGACCGGATCAGCGCCGTCTTCGTGCCGATCGTGATCGGGCTGGCGGTGCTCACCTGGCTCGGCTGGCTGCTGGCGGGGGCCGGGCTGGCGTTCGCGTCGTCGGCGGCTGTTGCGGTGCTGATCATCGCCTGCCCGTGCGCACTGGGGCTGGCCACACCGACCGCGCTGCTGGTCGGTACCGGACGGGGCGCGCAGCTCGGCATCGTGATCAAGGGTCCCGAGATTCTGGAGCGCACGAAGTCCGTCGGCGTCATCGTGCTGGACAAGACCGGCACCGTGACGACCGGCGAGATGCAGGTGGTGTCGGTGGTGGGCGCCGACCCGTCGGATGAGGCCTGGCTGCGGTTCGCGGGGGCGGCGGAAGGGGCGTCCGAGCATCCGATCGCGCGGGCGATCGCGGCGCACGTGGACTCCGATGCGGTGGTGGAGGCCTTCGAGAACGTGCCGGGGCAGGGCGTCCGAGCGACGATCGAGGGGCACAATGTGCTGGTCGGCACTCCGGCGCTGGTCGCTGAGGCGGCTCCTGACGCCTCGGTGGCCGCAGCGTTCGCCGCGGCTCAGGGCAGGGGCCACACGGCCGTCCTGGTGGCCGTGGACGGCGTCCTGCGCGGCATGATCGCCGTCGCCGACGCGGTGAAACCGACCTCGCCGGAGGCAATCGCCCAACTCAAGGCTCTCGGTCTCGCGCCCGTGCTGCTGACCGGTGACAGCCGCATGGTGGCTGAATCCGTGGGCGAACAGGTGGGCATCGAGCGGGTGATCGCCGAGGTGCTGCCCTCGGACAAGCTGGCCGAGGTTCGGCGGCTGCAGGCCACCGGCACGCAGGTGGCGATGGTCGGCGACGGGGTCAACGACGCGGCCGCGCTGGCCCAGGCCGATCTGGGCATTGCGATGGGCACCGGCACCGACGCGGCGATCGCGGCGTCCGACCTCACGCTGATGCGGGGCGATCTGCGCCTGGCGGCAACGGCCATCAGGCTGTCGCGGGCCACCCTGGCCACCATCAAGGGCAACCTGTTCTGGGCCTTCGCCTACAACGTGGCGGCGATTCCACTGGCTGCGTCGGGGTATCTCAACCCGATGATCGCCGGGGCCGCGATGGCGTTCTCGTCGGTGTTCGTGGTGCTGAACAGCCTGCGCTTGCGAACGTTCCGCAGCTGAGCGTGGGGCGAGCCGCCTGCCAGCCTGTTGACGCGGCCTGACCCAGGCAGATTCTGCGGGCATCCGCTCGCTCGGCCGGGAGTTCATCGTCTGGGGGTATACCGATTTTACCGCCAGATTCGAAGAATCGCCCTCTGGAACGTTTCATCACGAATCTGGCGGTAGATTTGGTATATCGGTACCTGGTGAGATTCTGCTACAGGGCCGATGGGCGTTCTCAGTGCAGCCGCCCGCCGAGCCGGGGGCGACCGAGATCGGGGGCGAGGCCCTCGCTGACCGGCACCGGGCGTCCGGCGATCAGGTCGCCGTAGATGCTCATCATCTCGGTCGCCTGGCGATCGATCGTCCATTCGGCACCGAGTTCACGGCTGCGGGAGGCGGCGCGCGAAGCGAAGGCCGGATCCTTGAGTTGCCGCAGCATCGACATGATGGCCTGGCTCAGTGAAACCATGTTCGGCCTTGCCACTAGGGCATTCACCCCCGGATCGACAACCAGGTTCAGCTCCGGATCGGTGATCACCAGCGGCATACCGCACAGTGCGGCCTCGTGCAGCACCAGCGCCTGGGTGTCGGTCAACGAGGGGAAGACGAAGATGTCCGATCCGCTGTAGTAGGCGGCCAGTTCCTCGCGCGGCACCCGTCCGACCAGCCGCGTACCGCCGCGCCGGGCCGCCTTCTGCAGCCGTCGGCGCAACCCGGGCGGTCCCTCGTGCCAGTCGCCGACGATCATCAGCTCGGCGTCCGGCTCGAAGTCCTGAACGAGCTCGAACGCGTCCAACAGCAGGTCGAGGCCTTTCTCGGCCGAGACCCGTCCGACATAGAGCAGCCGGGGACCCTTGGCAGGCGGGATCGGTGCCCGCGGCGGCAGCGGGTCGAGCCCGTTGGGCACCACGCGCACGTGCGCGCCGGGAGCGAGCTCGAGCACCCGGCGTCCGGTCTTGTCGGAGGGTGTGGTGACCACGTCGGCGCTGGTCAGCATGTCGGCGGCGGCCTGCAGCAACTGCAATTGGGCGCCGCCGCGGCGCGGACGCTTCACCCGCAGCTTGGCCAGCTTCGCCCAGGGTTTGGGCTCTGCCCGCAGCGCGAACATCTGGTAGGCGGCGTAGAGGAACGGGCCGAGGTGCCAGTAGTGCTCGGCGTAGGCCTCCAGGTCGGTGTGCCAGGTGACCACCAGCGGACGGTTCGCACGCTGCGCCACCCACACGCCCAGCAGGCCGACGCCGCCGAGGCCGTGCACGTGGATGATGTCGGGTGGGTCGGCGATCAGCTGGGCAAGGCGAAACTCCAGGTCCTTTCCGAGCGACAGCCGAATACCGGCACCCGGAATCGGCACCGACGGCATTCGGATCTCGCGGCGGTGCGGGTCGCCGGCCAGGGGGTTGGGGCCGTCCGCCTCGGGGGCGACCAGCAGCACTCGGTGCCCGGCGGCCAGCACCTCGGACTCCAGAAACTGAACCGCGTACAGCAGGCCCGAGTGCGCCGGACCGTAGTTGTCGGTGAACTGCGCGATCGTGAGCGGACGCCCCGACGCGTCGGCGGTCGACCGGGGCTCTTCGGTGCGCGGAAACTCGAAGGTGCCGGGGTCGTCCGGACTCGGGGCGGGGAGGTCCGGTGCCTGATCAACCATGGGTTCAGGCTAATGGCTCGCTCACCGCTCACCGCTCGGTGCGAGGGGCAATGCGACCGACGATTCTGAAATCACCCGCACCCGTGGTGCAGGACCTCGGCGTGTCGGGCAGCGAGCCCGCGGCTGGTGTCCTGATCTCAGAGAATCCTGCTAGGGCGTGTCTCCTCACCCTGAGCGTTCCGCGAGGACGTGCCCAGTGCGTCTGATCACAAGGCGGAAGACGAGTCGATAGCGGGTCCTCTCGCCGAGGATGACAACGCAGTGAGCAGGCGTACTGGGTGCGCCGCAGCGCGGCCAGGGTGAGGAGACCCGCCCTACCGCTTCCTCAGCGGTGCAGGGTGCCGTAGGTGCGCCGGGCATTCTCCAATGCCGCCACGTAGCCGGCGCGCTGCAATGCGTTCGCGTCGGCGTCCGCCGGTACCGCCAACAGGCCGCGGAAGTCGTCGACCGATGAGTAGCCGTGCCGGGTCATCCAGTCCTGCAGACCCGCGATCAGGTTGGCCGCGTACCCGGCGCCGTGGCGCACCAGCGCCGATGTGCTCATCACCACGTCGGCGCCGGCCAGCAGGTAGCGCACCACGTCCGCGGACTCCTCCACCCCTGAGGTCGCCGCCAGCGACGCGCTGGTGTGCTCCGACAGGGTGGCGATCCAGGTGCGCGGCAGCCGTCCCTCGAACCGGTTCGACAAGGCCACGGACGGCTTGACGCTGAGCGTCTCGATGTCGACGTCGGGTTGCAGAAACCGGTTGAACAGCACCAGCCCGTCGGCGCCGGCCACGATCAGCCGCAGCGCCATGTTGCCCGGCGAGGAGAAGAACGGGCTCAGCTTCACCGCGATCGGCAGTGCGACCGCCTGCCGCACCGCGGCCACGATGTCGAGGTGTCGTTGCTCGACCTCGGCGCCCGTCATGGTCAGGTTGCCCGGTACGAAATAGATGTTCAGCTCGATCGCGGACGCCCCCGCGTCCGCCAGTTGCTGCGCGATCTCGACCCAGCCGCCCAGGCTGGCGCCGTTGATGCTGGCGATCACCGGCACGTCCACGGCGGCGGCGGCCCGTCGGACCAGGTCGACGTAGGTGTCGGCCACGCCCCGTTCCGTCGGCGTCGCGACCGCCGGAAAGTAGCTCAGCGCCTCGGCGAACGACTCTTCGTGCGCCTCTTCGAGCGCGGCGTCGCGCTCCAGTTCGCGGCGCACCTGCTCCTCGAACAGGGAGTACATCACCACCGCACCCACACCGGCCGACGCCAGCGCGCGGACCCCGTCCACGGTCTGTGACAGGGGGCCGGCCGAGGCCACCACCGGGTTGCGCAGGTTCAGCCCCAGATAGCGGGTGCCCAGGTTCATCGTTCGCCCCTTCTCGGCGGTGTCAGCGTGGGGACGCGGCGAACATGTTCGCGCTGCGTGAGGCCATCTGCTCGTACTCGGCGAACCGGCGCAGCACCTGCTCCTGACCCAGTTGCAGCAGGCGTTCGGCCTCTTCGGGGTGCGTGTTGGTCAGCATCCGGAACCGCAACTCGTTCTTGTGATAGTCGCGCAGCGACACCCGCGGACGCGGCGAGTCGAGCAGGAACGGGTTCTTGTCGGCCTCGCGCAGCACCGGGTTGAACCGCATCAGCGGCCAGTGCCCCGAGTTGACCGCCCGGTACTGCTGGTCGAGCCCCTTGCGCATGTCGATGCCGTGCGCGATGCAGTGGCTGTACGCCAGGATCAGGGACGGTCCGTCGTACATCTCGGCCTCGCGGAACGCCCGCAACGTCTGCTGCGGGTCGGCCCCCATCGCCACCCGGGCCACGTACACGTTGCCGTAGGCGATCGCCTGCATCGCCAGGTCCTTCTTGTAGGTGGTCTTGCCGGCCGCCGCGAACTTGGCCACCGCCCCCATCGGCGTCGATTTGGACGACTGCCCGCCGGTGTTGCTGTACACCTCGGTGTCGAGCACCAGCACGTTGATGTCGCGCCCGGACGCCAGCACGTGGTCGACCCCCGCCGACCCGATGTCATAGGCCCAGCCGTCGCCACCGACGATCCACACCGAGCGACGCAGCAGGTGATCCGCGACGCTGCGCAGATCCTCGACCAGCCGCAACCGGCCCTCGGCCAGGGGTGAGCCCGGCGGCAGCGCCGGGATCGCCTCGACCTCGGCGGCGACCGGCTGGCCGCGCCGTCCGGTCAGCTCCGCCTCGCCACCTTCGGGGCCGGCGATCCCCAACGGGAACAGCACGCTCACGCGTGACGGCGTCGAACGAGTGGTCAACATCTCGTCGAGCAGCACCTTGACGTGCTCGACCCGCGCGCGCTGATGCGACAGGTCCGACTCGTACTGCTGCGGAGCGATCAGGATCAGCTCGACCAGCTCGTCGCTCAACTCGGGACGCAGCGCGTCCAGCCGTTGCCGGGCCAGGTCGGTCTGCAGGTCGGCCGCCAGCCGCAGCCCCAGCCCGAACTCTGCGTTGTCCTCGAACAACGAGTTCGACCAGGCCGGGCCGCGTCCGTACTTGTTGCGCGACCAGGGCGTGGTGGGCAGGTTGCCGCCGTAGATGGACG
>DAOSUG010000128.1:0-6194 GCA_035378545.1 Micropruina sp.
GTCCGGCACATTGATGGTCGGCCACCAGCACCGTACCCGCGGGTGCACCGGACGCCGCGGCCGCCGCCAGGTCGGCATTGGTCGAACCGGTCGCAGCCACGCTGCGGACCGAGGTCACCGGACGACCCGGCCCGACCAGTGCGGCGGTCAGTGCGGCTGCATCGACAAGCGGCTCGAGAGTCATAGCGGCAGCCTAAGCTAGGCCTGGATCCACCGATCTTCGCCTACTGCGCGGCCCCATCCGCGCCCTGGCTGCGTCGGCCACGCTCACCAGACGCCCGGCGTGCCATCGCGCGGACCGGCTCGCCAGGCCACCCTTCTGGTGCCGCTCGCGACGGCGCCCCATCGGTGGATCCAGGCTAAACACCCATTCCCTCAACAGGGCCGGAGCGGCAGAATGGGCACCGATCTGTCACCGATCACCGACAGCAAGGGAACCTGCCATGAGCGCCGCCGACGACATCATTGCCGACCTGCCACTGGATCAATTGGCCCAGCAGCTTGGCACCGACCCGGCAACCGCAGAAGCCGCCGTGCGAGCCGCCCTGCCGTCGCTGTTCGGAGGCCTGCAGGCCAACGCGCAAACCGGCGAGCAGAGCTCGCTCAGCCTCGCCGAGGCGCTGACACAGCACAGCGATCCTCAGTTTCTGGAAGGCGGCGTCAACCTCGATGACGTCGACACCGACGACGGACACGCCATCGTGCAGCACATCTTCGCCAACTCACCCGAACAGGCACAAGTACTGCAGGCCAGCTCCGCGGGCGCTGGTGGCAACCTGATCAATAAGGTCTTGCCGATCCTGGCCCCCATCGTGATGGCCTACCTGGCCAAGCGCCTGAGCGTGGGTTCGTCGTCGCAGCAGCGTCAGTCGTCCGAGAGTGCCTCCGGTGGTATGGGTGGCCTGGGTGATCTGCTCGGGCCGATTCTGGGCGGCCTCTTCGGCGGCACCGCGTCCGCACAGTCTGGGGCCGCCGGCGGGGGTCTCGGCGACATTCTGGGCCAGATCTTCGGCGACGGTGGGCAGCAGGCGCCGGCCCAGCAGGCCCCGGCCCAGCAGGCCCCGGCCGAAAAGCACGACAGCGGCCAGTGGACCCAGCCGCAGTTCGATCAGGGCGGTGATTCGAACGGCCCGCTGAGCATGCCGAGCGTGCAGGAGGATCCCCGCGATTCCGGCTCGCAGCAACAGCAGCCGCAATCCGGGGGCATCGGCGACATACTGGGCGGCTTGTTCGGCCGATGAGGGTCGTTCTCGCCTCGGCCAGCCCGGCCCGCCTCGAGGTGCTGCGGCGGGCCGGGGTTAGCGCCGAGGCCATCGTCTCGGGTGTCGACGAGGCAGCGATCGAGGTCGACCCGCCCGCGGCGCTGGCCCTCACGCTCGCCCGCCTGAAGGCCGCGGCGGTCGCTGATGACCTCAGCGGTGACGTGCCGACGGTCGTGATCGGCTGCGACTCACTACTGGACTTTGAGGGGCAGGCGCAGGGAAAGCCGGCCGGGGTTGCTGAGGCCCGGCAGCGCTGGCAGGCGATGCGCGGGCGCTCGGGCGCCCTGCACACCGGTCACCGGGTGATCGTGATCGACTCGGACGGTTCGCGAGCCACCGAGGCGGTGGCGTCCACCGTGGTCCATTTCGCCGATCTCAGCGACGGTGAGATCGACGCCTACGTCGCGACCGGCGAACCGCTGTTGGTGGCCGGCGCGTTCACCGTGGACGGCCTGGGCGGCCCCTTCGTCACCGGGATCGAGGGCGATCACCACAACGTGGTCGGGCTGTCCCTGCCATTGCTGCGCAGCATGCTGCTTGAGCTCGGCGTGGCCTGGCCGAGCCTCTGGGAGGCGTAGGGCCCGCTGCGATAGCCTGTCGCTCGATGTCGGAACACACGCTGGTACAGCCCACCAAGTCCCGCCTGCCCGCGTGGCTGCGGGCGATGCGTCCCAAGCAGTGGGTGAAGAACATTCTGGTGTTTGCGGCGCCCGTTGCCGCCGGCGCCCTGTTCGTCCCGCAGGTGTTCGTCAACACCCTCTGGGCGTTCGTCGCGTTCTCGCTGATCAGCGCATCCATCTATCTGATCAACGACGTCCGCGACGTGGACGCGGACCGGCAGCACCCGAAGAAGCGGTTCCGTCCGATCGCGGCCGGTGAAATCGCCGCCAGGCCGGCCACGGTGCTGGCCGGGGTGACCATGATCGCCAGCCTGGCGATCGGCTGGTGGGTGGCACCGATGCTCGGCATCACGCTGGCGGTCTACTGGCTGCTTCAGGTCGGCTATTCGATGTTTCTCAAGCATCAGCCGATCCTCGACCTAGCGATGGTCGCGGCCGGCTTCCTGCTGCGCGCGGTGGCCGGCGGCGTGGCGTCCGGCATCGAGTTGTCGCAGTGGTTCCTGCTGGTGGCCTCGTTCGGCTCGCTGTTCATGGTGGCCGGCAAGCGCTACTCGGAGATGAAAGAGCTGGGCTCGGAGGCAGGCACACGGGCCTCACTCGAGCGGTATTCGCTCAGCTACCTGCGTTTCGTCTGGGCGATCTCGTGCTCGATCGTGATCATGTCGTACAGCTTGTGGACTTTCGAGCAGGCCCGCGAGGGGCAACTGTGGGGCGTGCCGTGGACCACGATCTCGATCGTGCCGTTCACCCTGGCGCTGCTGCGCTACGCCATGGACATCGACGCCGGCAACGCCGGCGAGCCCGAAGACGTGGTGCTCAACGACCGAGTGCTGCAGGGGCTGGCCGTGCTCTGGCTGATTCCGCTTGGCGTCGGCATCTTTCTGCACTGAGGATTCGGCGGCTGCTCGGGACTCAGCGGTTCGTTCGACCGGCGCCCCACCGGACGTGGCCCGCCCCAACCCAGCGTTGCCCCGCGTTCCAACGGTGGCAACGTCAGCCATGGCAGGCAACGTGGGTTCGACTCAGCCAGAATGTTCGTCATGAAGACCGCACTGATCACCGGAGGCTCGCGCGGTATCGGCCGCGCCATCGCCGAGGCACTCGGCCCCCACCACCACCTGTTGATCGGTGGTCGTGACCCGGCCGCAGTGGGGGCCGTCGTCGGAGCACTGCCGAGCGCTGAGCCGTTCGTCGCCGACCTCACCGACGAGAGCACGCTGGCCACGGCGGTGGCGGGCATCGACTCCCTCGACGTGCTGGTGCACTCGGCCGGCGGCTCACCGCTGGGATCCATCGCCGAGACTGACCCGCAGGTATGGCGCGACGTACTCGAGGTGAACCTGATCGCACCCGCGAACCTGACCCGTCTGTTGCTTCCCGCGCTGCGCCGGGCCCGCGGTCACGTGGTGTTCATCAACTCCGGTGCCGGCTTCACCGCACGGGCCGGCTGGGGCGCCTACGCCGCATCGAAGTTCGGCCTGCGGGCGCTGGCCGATTCGCTGCGAACCGAGGAAGAAGGGGTGGTGAAGGTCACCTCCATCCATCCCGGCCGCACCGCGACCGACATGCAGCGCTCGATCCGCGAACACGAGGGGGAACCGTTCGTTCCGGGCGACTTCCTGGCGCCGGCCGCAGTGGCCGCGACCGTGCGCCTGGCCCTGGACTCCCCCGCGAACGCCTCCATCGACACCCTGACCATCCGGCCCGTTGGCCCTCCGAGGATGGAGTGAATCCGCCCACCGAACTCGGTACACGGTTTCACTCCTTGTTCACGGGGTCGCGCTCGGGGGTGCCACTGACGTCGGTCGATCGTTCCGGAAGCAGAGCGCACCTCGCTGGGTTCCCCACGGTCGAGTCGACGCATGGCTACTTCGTCACCCCAGCGACGCACGCAGACGCGCGACCCGACGCCTCAAATGTCGTGCACCCGTGCGCACCGGCGGCACGGCGAGAGCGGTCCCGCCCAGCCGCGGGCGGTCAAGGCGTCGGCGACGACCTGCGCGGTGTGGCACACGGCGATACCGGTGACATCCGCCCAGCCGAAGCGCAGCGTGATGATGCCCATCAGTGCGTGATCGTTGTCGCGATTCAGGTCGCGAAAGGCAGCGCCTCCGCTGTGATGCAGCTTGCTGTCCAGTTCAACCATCACACCGAACTGCTGATACCAGGCGTCACCTCGGTGGGCAGCGTGCGGACCGGCCTGCCTGGTCGCCGTCGGCAGCCCGTGGGGCGTCTCGACATCGACGAGATAGCGACGCTCCAGCGCCGAATGGGTGCCGCCGGCGACCTGCCCCAGCATCTGGCACAGCAACGCACGGTTGGGCACCCGGGTGCGCCGCTCGATCTCAGCCAGCAGGCTCTTGGGTTTGGTTCGCCGCCCACTCACCGCATCGGCGAGCAGTGCGGCCAACTCGTCCTCGTCGCGGTCAGCGCAGAGATCGAGCACAGTGGCCTCGTACGTCGTCCGGGGCGGTTCGCCCACCCCCTGCCGAACAGCCCGCGAGAACACATAACCGGTCAGCGGCCCGCGCTGGCGAGGCGTGAACACCTCGATGGTCGAAGGTTCGGTCTTCTCCAGCCCGTGCAGGAAGGCCGCCGAGGCGCCACCCAGCACGGCGTCGTCACCACCCAGCAGCACACCCGCCCAGGCCCGGCCCAGCCATGACAACGAGCCTCCGCGCAGGTAGATCCCGCGCTCGAGAACGTTCAGCCACCCGCCGCCCAGCAACCGGTGGATCACCCGGTCGGACACCCCGAGCCGCAGCAGCTGGTCGCGCGACAGCACGCCGCACTGGGCGTCGAGCAGCGCGATCATGTCCTCGCTGAGCGGAGTTCGCACCTTCACACAAGCAGTCTGAGCACCTGCGCGCGCAAGTGTTCACAATCGTCGATGCGCTCGAGCCTGTTCAGACGTGATCCATCGCTGGTCGAGCTGTCGAGATTTTCCCGAGCAGGGGTCTCGCCGAGCTCAGCCAAGATGACGAAGTGGATCCACCTACCAAACTCGGTACACCAGTTCACTGCATCCTGAGGGGCAGCGGCGTACCGGACGGCGGACAACATCCTGAGGGCAGCGGTGCGTACCGGACGGCGGACAACATCCTGAGGGCAGCGGTACGTACCGGCCGGCGGACAACGCCCTTCCCGGTCCAACCCCGTGAGGGCGCCGCCGCCGGTCGCCTGCACGCCAGGGGTGTCGGCGCTGATCCGGCGCATCGGTATCGGCGGGGCCACTACGCGTCGAGGATCCGAACAGCAGCCACGCGACACCGCTCACGTGTCATCCGGCACGGCGGTGACCTACCAGAACGAGAGAGGCGAGGTGACCGACGCCGGCGAGGTCTACCTCGACCCGAACGCCAACGCGGGCACCACCGTGGAGGGTAGCCCCGCCGCTACGGTGAATGATCGTCGCGCAAGCGAGGCAACCCAACGACCAACCCAACCGCTGACGCGGATTCGCGGAGACTTTGCCCCACCACCCGCCGCGAAGCCTTGCCCCACCACCTGCCGCGAAGCCTTGCCGCACCACCTGCCGCGAAGCCGCGGCCGGTTGCTGATCAGGGAACCCGGGATCGATACGCGAACCGTTGGTTGAGCTTTCGAAACGCCCGGTCGCACAGGTATCCACAAGCGCGGCCCAGCCATCGATCCGGGTCTCCTTGGGTCGAGGAGGGCCCATGCCGGCCGCAGTAAGCCGCAACACAATGTGGTCGGCTGAAGAGTCGGACGGCCGCCCGACCCGGCCTCTACAACCAGTCGTTGCGGCGGAACAACCAGTACAGCCCTACCGTGCCGACCACGATCAGCAGCACGCTCTGCCACAGTCCCCACGCCGACGAGAAACCCCAGTACGGCAGGTTCTGCCCGAACCAGCCGGTCACCGCCGTCGGCACCGCGATGATCGCGCCCCATGAGGCGAGCTTCTTCATGATGGTGTTCAACCGGGCGTCCTGCAGGCTCAGGTTCGTCTCGAACACCGAGGCGACCATGTCGCGCAACGACTCGGTCCATTCCGCCGCCCGCAACACATGGTCGTAGAGGTCGTTGAACTCGCCGTCCAACTCCGGCGATCGTTGCCATTCGCCCGACAGCCGGTGCCGCATCACCCCCGCGACCACCTCGCGCATAGGCAGCACCACGCGCCGCAGCCGCACCAGCGCCTTGCGCAGCGCGAAGGTGCGCTGCTGAACCTCGCGGGTGCGCACGGCGTCCTCGAACAGCAGGTCCTCCAGGTCTTCGAGCTTGTCGTCCATCACCTGCACGGCCTCGAAATGACCATCGACCAGCCAGTCGAGCAGTCCGTGCACGA
>DAOSUG010000129.1:0-6156 GCA_035378545.1 Micropruina sp.
CGTCCTCTCGGCGGAGCCTTCCGTCCTCTCGGCGGAGCCTTCCGTTATCCCGGCGGAGCCTTCCGTTATCCCGGCGGAGCCTTCCGTTATCCCGGCGGAGCGTTCCGTTCTCCCGGCGGAGCCTTCCGTCCTCCCGGCGGCACCCTTCCGTCGTCCCGGCGGAGCGTTCCGTCCTCCCGGCGGAGCGTTCCGTCCTCCAGGCGGAGCGTTCCGTCATCCCGGCGGAGCGTTCCGTCCTCCCGGCGGAGCGTTCCGTCCTCCCGGCGGAGCGTTCCGTCCTCCCGGCGAACGCCGGGATCTCACCACGGGCCCAACCGCACCTGAGATCCCGGGGCACGCCCGGGATGGCGTGGGCTACACCGGGCTAAACCGCTACGCCCGCCAGAAACCCGAGAAGGTGATCCGGTTCTTGGGCAGCCCGGCCCGGTGCAACGTCCGCCTGCCCCGGGTCGCCAGGCGCGATTCGCCGACCACGAAGGCGTACGCCGTGGGCCGGGTCGGGCACGTCTGCAACTCCTGCAGCGCGCGGTGACCCACCTCGTCGTCGCTGCTGTCGCGCGGCACCCACCGCACCTGCAAGCCCTCGGGAGCGGCCACCTCATGCACATCGCCGGCGTCCGGCACCTCGATGATCGCGGTGCCGACCGCGTCGCTCGGCAGGTCGCGCAGAATGCCTCGCAATGCCGGCAGGCCGCTCTCGTCCGCCACCAGAACGTACTCGTCGGTGTCGGCCGGCGGGTCGAACAGCACGCCCTGGTCGAGCAGTCCGACCGGGCTGTCCGCCGTGGCGTTCACCGCCCAGGCCGCGACGCCCGACAGCCCGCCGTCGTGCCAGTGCAGCACCACGTCGATGTCCAGTTCAGCGATGGTCTCGCCACGCCGGAACCCCGCGACGGTGTAGTTGCTGCAGTGTGGACGCTCGGCCGCGGGAATCCGCAGGTACGAGGTCCACCACTGACGACCCTTCACCTCGGGCAGCAGCAGGGGACCGTCCGGTCGCAGCGGAAAGAACAACCGGAACCAGTGATCCAGCCCCCGCCACTCGAAACCGGCCAGGTCGTCCGAGGCGATCGTGACGCGCTGAAAGGTCGGCGATCGGCGCTCGGTGCGCAGCACGGACGCGGTGAACATGCGCGGCTGCTTCGGCATCAACGTCGGGTACATGGCCATGCAGAAGCCTTCCAGAAGGTTAGGTTAGGCTTACCATATGACACCCACGGCGCTCGCGACCGCTCGCGCCGTGCGGCGGAAGGCAACGCTCGGTCTGGGCCTGGCGCTGCTGGCGGTGCTGGTGGCCAGCCTCGCATTGGGCAGCAATCCGATCTCACCGGCACGGGTGGTGCAGGCACTGCTCGATCCGGGCAACGACCCCGACGCGGTGGTCTGGGGCTCACGCATCCCTCGCACGGTGCTGGGCCTGGTGATCGGATTCTGCCTCGGCGTCGCCGGGGTGGTGATGCAGGGCCAGACCGGTAACCCGTTGGCCGACCCGGGGCTGTTCGGGGTCTCATCCGGGGCCAGCCTGGCCGTGGTGCTGGGCGCCTTCGTGCTGGGTCACAACTCGATGACCGCGTCGCTGTTCCTGGCCATGATCGGGGCGCTGGTGGCCAGCGTCGGGGTATTCACCATCGCCACGCTCAGCCGCGACCTGGCCAACCCCGTGCCACTGGCCATCGCCGGCACCGCCGTCAGCGCCCTGCTCAACGCGGTCATCTCGTTTCTGGTGCTGACCAATCAGAGTTCGCTCGAGGCCTATCGCGTGTGGGTGGTCGGTTCGCTGTCGGGACGGGGCCTGGACGGGCTGTTGCCCGCACTGCCGGTGGCCGCGGCAGGGCTGGTGCTGGCTTTGGTCAACGCACGCTCGCTGAACAGCCTGACCCTGGGCACCGAGTTGGCGCAGGGACTGGGCGAGACCCTGTGGCAGGCCCGGCTGGTGGGCCTTGCCGCCATCACGCTGACCACGGCCGCGGCCGTCGCGCTGGCCGGCCCGATCGGGTTCATCGGGCTGACCGCCCCGCACCTCGCGCGTGCCCTGGTCGGCGGCAACCACTACCGGCTGCTGCCCGCCTCGGGGCTGATCGGGGCGATCACACTGTTGGCCTGCGACGTGGTCGGCCGGGTGATCGGCGGGCAGGCCGAGGTGCCGGTCGGTGTCGTCCTGGCCGTGCTGGGCGGGGTGGCGTTCGTCGCGATCGTCCGGCGCACGAAGTTGGCGTCGCTGTGAGCACGCGCCAGGGCGTCGACCTGGGGCTGATCGGCCTGCCCTGGCGGCCGCGGGCATTCGTCGTGACGCTGGCCTGCCTCGCGCTCCTCGTGGCAGCGTTCACCTTCGGACTGGTCGCCGGCTCGTCCCGGATGGGGGTCGGCGACGTGTGGGCCACACTGCTCGGCTCCGGCACCCGCTCCTTCGAGTTCATCGTGTTCGAACTGCGGCTGCCGCGGGTCTCGGCGGCGATCGGGGTGGGACTGTGCCTGGGGCTGGCCGGCGCGCTGACCCAGTCGTTCGCCCGCAATCCGCTGGCCACGCCCGACATTCTGGGGGTCACCTCGGGCGCGTCCGCCGGTGCGGTGGTGGCGATCGTGCTCGGCGGCGGGGGCTACTCGGTCGGCGCCTCACTGCTCGGCGTGGGCATACCCGTGGTGGCAACGATCGGCGGGTTGATCGCGGCCGCCGTCGTCTACGGGCTGTCGTGGCGCCAGGGGGTGGACAGCTTTCGGCTGATCCTGATCGGCATCGGCGTCACCGCGATTCTGGGCGGGCTGGTCAACTATCTGCTGGTGCGGGCCCAGATCACGCAGGCCACCGCCGCCACCCAATGGCTGGTCGGCAGCCTGTCGGGGGTCTCGTGGGCCAGCGTGTGGCCGATGGTGGTGGTCTTGGCCGTCGTGGTGCCGTTCGCGCTCAGCCAGTCGGCGCCGCTGACCATCAACCAGTTGGGCGACGAGTTCTCGACCGGACTGGGCGTGGCGGTGCAGCGGCACCGGTTGCTGGTCATCGTGGCCGCCGTGGTGCTGGCGAGCGCGGCGGTCTCGGCGGCCGGGCCGGTCGAGTTCGTGGCCTTCGTCGCCCCGCAGGTGGCACGGCGGCTGGCCCGCGCGCCCCGTCCGCCGTTGATCGCCTCAGCGCTGGTGGGCGCCGCGCTGGTATTGATCGCGGACGTCGGCGCCCGGGTGGCGTTCGGCACCGAGATCCCGGTCGGCATCGTCACGGCCCTGATCGGTGCCCCCTACCTGATCTGGCTGATCACCCGTCCCCAACTCAAGGAGCGTGCATGACCACCACCACCCAGCCGGCGCTCGTCGCCGAGGCCGCCACGCTGGGCTACGACGATCATGTGGTGTTCAATGGGATCGACCTGCAGATCGAAGCCGGCACGGTGACCACGCTGATCGGGGCCAACGGTTGCGGCAAGTCGACCCTGCTCAAGGCCTTCGGACGACTATTGACCCCCAGCGCCGGGTCGATCCGGCTGGAGGGCACGCCGCTGCACCGTCTGTCGGCCCGCGCCGTGGCCCGGCGGCTGGCCATCCTGCCGCAGAAGCCGCTCACCCCGGCCGCCACCACGGTGCGTGATCTGGTGATGCGTGGACGACACCCCCACCAGACCTTGCTGCGGCCCTGGTCGCCCCAGGACGCGGCCAAGGTTGAGGCCGCGCTGGAGGCCACCGGCATGAGCGAGCTGGCCGATCGCGACGTCGGCTCGCTGTCGGGGGGCCAGCTGCAACGCGCTTGGATCGCGCTGGTGCTGGCCCAGGACGCTCCGACGATCCTGCTCGACGAGCCGACCACCTTTCTCGACCTGAGCCACCAACTCGAGGTGCTGCGGCTGGTGCGCACGATCAACGCCCGACACGGCAGCACGATCGTGATGGTGCTGCACGACCTGAGCCTGGCCGCGCGCTATTCCGATCGGCTGGTGGTGCTGCACCAGGGACGGGTGCTGGCTGATGGCGAACCGTGGCAGGTGATCACGCCCGAGGTGCTGGACGCCGCGTTCGGCCTCGAGGCCCTGGTGATCGCCGACCCGGCCTCAGGCCGTCCGCTGGTGGTGCCGCTCGACCCGTCCGGGGCGCACCCGGCCGAGCGCGCGCCGCGCGTCCAGCGGGTGCCGGGTGATGCTCAGGTGGCTTAGGACAGGCTAGCCTTAGTCGCATGCTTCCACCCAAGAACATGCGCACCCTGGTGCTCGCACTGCTGTCCGTGCTGGCCCTCGCAGCCTGCAGCAGCCCGAGCGCCGGCACGTCCGCCACGTCCGCTGGCTCGGCAACGGCCAGCAGCTGGACCTACACCGACGACACCGGCAATACGATCACGCTGCCCGCCAAGCCGCAGCGCATCGTCGCCTTCGCCGATCAGGCCCTGTCGCTGATGAGCTACGGGGTGAAGCCGGCCGGTATCTTCGCCCGGGTCGACGTCAAGACCGATCCCCGCTTCGCCGGGGCCGACCTCGGCGACGTGAAGATCCTGGGCACCAGCTACGGCGAGATCGACCTGGAGGCCCTGGCTGAACTGGCCCCCGACCTGATCGTCACCGCCGTGTACCCGAGCGACCGCCAAGGCACGCTCGACCCGAAATCGCCGTACTACGGCATGAAGGACCTCGAGCAGCAGAAGAAGATCGAGGCCATCGCGAAGGTGGCCGCGGTCAAGGTGGGCGGCGAGGGTCGGGCCGTCATCGAGAGCAACGCCAAGCTGGCGCTCGCACTCGGCGCCGATCAGGCCAAGGTCGACTCCGACAAGGCCGCCTTCGACGCCGCGGCGGGCAAGCTGACCGAGGCGGCGAAGGCCACCGACATCGAGGTCACCCAGATGTACGCCGACGCCGACGGTGTGTACCTGGTCAAGCCCGACGACGAGCCCCAGACGCAGCTGTACAAGAGCCTCGGCGTCAAACTCACCGAACTGCGGCCCGACGGCAACTACTACTGGGACATCTACAGCTGGGAGAACGCAGGCAAGGCGATGTCCGGTGATGTGATCATGCTGTCGCCCGAAGGTTTTCAGGTCGCCGACCTGAAGAAGCAGCCCACCTTCGCCAAGGACCCCGCCCTGGTCGCCGGCCAGGTGTACCCCAATCCGTACACGGCCATGGACTACTCCGCGCAGGCCAAGGCCATGGACGTGCTCACCGGCTACCTGACCACGGCCAAGAAGCTGGGCTGAGACGCTGCAGCCAGCGCATGGTGGCCGGCGTCAGGTCGTGCACCCGTCACAGCCACGCTGTGGATTTGTGACTTGTGCTGTGAAAATCTCGGTCGATCCCTCGTGCTCCGTGGGTCCGCCTGCGATAATCGAAGCGCACGATCCTGATTGTGGCACCGTCGCCATCAGGTGACTGCGCACCAGGCTCAGGGGCCCGACGACGCGACCCGCAACTGCGTGGCAACGTCGCCCGGCACAAGGCGCACGCGCGCACCACGACGAAAGGACCAACCCATGAAGCGACTGCTCAACGACGGCTACGACGCGGTTGAAGAACTACTGGACGGTTACGTCAAGGCCCACGGCGACGTGGTGAAGTTGGCCGACAACGAGCGGGTCGTGGTGCGCACGACGCTCAGCGCCGAGCCCAAGGTGGGCATCATCTTCGGCGGCGGCAGTGGTCACGAACCGCTGTTCCTCGGCTACGTCGGCGAAGGCGTGGCCGATGCCGCCGTGATCGGCAACGTGAACACCTCACCCGACCCGATCGCCTGCTACGACGCGGTCACCGCGGTCGATCAGGGCAAGGGTTGCCTCTATCTGTACGGCAACTACCAGGGCGACGTGCTGAACTTCGACATGGGTGCCGAGATGGCATCGGACGACGGCATCCGGGTCCAGACCGTGCGGAGCACAGGAGACGTCTACTCCGCCAAGGACAAGGCCGATCGCCGCGGGGTGGCGGGTGACCTGATCGTGCTGATGGCCGCGTGTGCCGTGGCCAACACCGGCGCCGACCTCGCCACCGTTAAGGCGGCCGCCGAGAAGGCCAACGACAACACCTACTCGATGGGCGTCGCCCTGTCGTCGTCCACCCTTCCTGTCACCGGCAAGCCGATCTTCGACATCGGCCCCGACGACATGGAGGTCGGCATGGGCATTCACGGCGAGCCCGGCATCGAGCGCAAGAAGCTCGAGCCGGCCGACGCTGTCGTGGACGAGATTCTCGGCAT
>DAOSUG010000130.1:0-6155 GCA_035378545.1 Micropruina sp.
GCATCGAGTACATGCACATTCAGGACAACGAGCAGCGGGCCTGGATCCAGAAGCGCGTCGAGGTGCCGCACGCCCCCTGGCCGCGCGAGGAGCACCTACGCATTCTCGACCGGCTCAACGAGGCCGAGATCTTCGAGACGTTCCTGCAGACCAAGTTCGTCGGCCAGAAACGCTTCAGCCTCGAGGGCGGTGAGTCCACCATCGTGCTGCTGGACGAGCTGTGTGACGCGGCCGCGAACGCCGAGCTGGACGAGGTCGTCATCGGCATGCCGCACCGGGGCCGGCTCAACGTGCTGGCCAACATCGTCGGCAAGAGCTACGGCCAGATCTTCAAGGAGTTCGAGGGCAGCGTCGACCCGCGGCACGCGCAGGGCACCGGCGACGTCAAGTACCACCTGGGTGCCGAGGGCCAGTTCACCGCGCTGTCGGGCAAGACGATCAAGACCTCGGTGGCCGCCAACCCCAGCCATCTCGAGGCGGTCGATCCGGTGGTCGAGGGCATCGCCCGGGCCAAGCAGGACCAGCTCACCGGGGCCGCGGGGTATCCGGTGCTGCCGATCCTCCTGCACGGCGACGCGTCGTTCGCGGGGCAGGGAGTGGTGTACGAGACGCTGCAGATGAGCCAGCTGCGTCCCTACAAGACCGGCGGCACCATCCACGTGGTGGTCAACAACCAGGTCGGGTTCACCACCTCGCCCTACGACTCGCGCACCTCGGTGTACTGCACCGACGTGGCCAAGGCCATTCAGTCGCCGATCTTCCACATCAACGGCGACGACCCCGAAGCCGTGGCCCGGATCGCGCAACTCGCCTTCGAGTACCGGCAGCGGTTCAACAAGGACGTCGTGCTCGACGTGGTCTGCTACCGCCGCCGCGGTCACAACGAGGGCGACGACCCGAGCTTCACCCAGCCGCGCATGTACGACCTGATCGAGGTCAAGCGCAGCGTCCGCAAGCTGTACACCGAGGCCCTGATCGGCCGCGGCGACATCAGCACCGAAGACGCCGAGGCCGTGTTGACCAGGTTCCGCGACGGCCTCGAGAGCGTGTTCAAGAAGGCCCGCGACGAGGCCGCCGAAGACGACTCGTACCGCAAGGTGCCCTACTACCCCCCGAAGCTGGGCAAGACCCAGGGCACCGCGATCTCGGCCGAAACGATGGCCAAGGTGGCCCGCGCCCACGTCACGTTCCCGGACGGCTTCACGGTGCACCCCAAGGTGCTGCCGCAGCTGCAGCGCCGCGCCGACGGCATCGCCAACGGACCGATCGACTGGGCCACCGGCGAACTGCTCGCTTTCGGTTCGCTGCTGCTGGAGGGCCGTCCGGTGCGCCTGGTCGGCCAGGACACCCGACGGGGCACTTTCGTGCAGCGGTTCGCCGCGGTGGTCGACCGTGACACCGCCGAGGGGTACGTGCCGCTCAATCACCTGTCCGACAACCAGGGCACGTTCCATGTGTACGACTCCCTGCTCAGCGAGTACGCCTCGATGGGCTTCGAGTACGGCTATTCGGTGGCGGCCCCGGACGCGCTGGTGTGCTGGGAGGCCCAGTTCGGTGACTTCGCCAACGGCGCACAGACCATCGCCGATGAGTTCATCGCCTCGGGCAACGCCAAATGGACCCAGAAGTCGGGCGTCGTACTGCTGCTGCCGCACGGGTATGAGGGGCAGGGGCCCGACCACTCGTCCATGCGTATCGAGCGCTGGCTGCAGCTGTGTCACGAGGGCGCGTTGGCGGTTTGCCAGCCGTCCTCCCCGGCGAGCTACTTTCACCTGCTGCGCACCCACGCCTACGTCAACTGGCACCGTCCGGTGGTGATCGCGACGCCCAAGTCGATGCTGCGCAACAAGATGGCGGTCTCGCAGCCGCGCGACTTCACCCATGGGCGCTGGGAGCCCGCGCAGGGCGACCCCACGATCAGCGATCCGGCCTCGGTGTCGCGCATCCTGATCTGCTCGGGCAAGCTGCGCTGGGATCTGGTCACCGCCCGGCACGAAGCCGGTCTGGACGATCGGGTGGCGATCCTGTCCCTGGAGCGGCTCTACCCGCTGCCGGCCAAGGAGCTGGCCGCCCAGCTGGCGCAATACCCCAAGGACGCCGACATTCGCTACGTGCAGGACGAGCCCGAGAACCAGGGTGCCTGGTGGTTCGTCCAGCAGCACCTGCCCGAGGCGGTCGCAGCGTTCCTGCCCGGCTACCGGCTGGTGATGCGGCCGATCAGCCGCCCGGCGGCCTCTGCCCCGTCCGTCGGCTCGCTGAAGGTGCACAGGGCCCAACAGGAGGATCTGTTGGAGCGCGCGTTCGCCGACTGACGGCTGCACCGGCCGACATCGGCGGCACCGTGCACGGCGCCGGGGGCTGCGGCGCTACGCTACGCTCGACGAGGTCGTGAGCGGCCTCCGAAGCGATCAAGGAGATGTGCGGATGAGCTTGGATCTGGCTGTGCACGAGGCGTTTGTCACGCTGACCGGACGTGACCCGGACAGCATCTGGCGGGCACCCGGCCGGATCAACCTGATCGGTGAGCACACCGACTACAACGACGGTTTCGTGCTGCCGTTCGCGCTGCCGCAGGCCGCCTACCTGGCCGCCGCGCGCCGCGACGACGAGGTGATCCGGATCACCTCGGTCGACCTCGGTGAACAGTTCGAGGCCACCCTGGGCGAGCTGGCGCCGAACCAGGACGGCTGGCACAGCTACCTCGCCGGTGTGTTCTGGGTGCTGCGTGAGGCCGGTTACCCGATCGGTGGGGCCGATCTGGCACTGGCCTCGGACGTGCCGATCGGAGCCGGGTTGTCATCGTCCGCCGCCATCGAGTGCGTGCTCGTCGAGGCCCTGAACGACCTGTACGACCTGGGTATCGCGCCGATGGATCGGGCCAAGCTGGCTCGGCGCACCGAGAACGCCTACGTGGGTGCCCCGACCGGCCTGATGGACCAGGCCGCCTCCACGCTGTGCACCCAGGGCCACGCCCTGTTCCTGGACTGCCGCTCGCTCGAAGTGCAGCAGGTGCCGCTCGACCTGGCGGCGCACGGGCAGGCGATCCTGGTGATCGACACCCTGACCCGGCACAGCCATGCCGACGGCGAGTACGCCACCCGCCGGGCCGATTGCGAACAGGCGTCGGCGTTGTTGGGCGTGCCTGCGCTGCGCGACGTGCCGATCGAAGGGCTGGACGAGCGGTTGGCCACCTTGCCGGACGAGCGGCTGGTGCGCCGCGCGCGCCACGTGGTGACCGAGAATCAGCGGGTGCTGGATGCGTGCGCGGCCCTGCGCGCGGACGACCTGGCCCGGCTGGGCGAGCTGATGACCGCCTCACACGCCTCGATGCGGGACGACTACGAGATCACCGAGGCGTCGGTGGATCTGGCGGTCGAGGTGGCGCTCGCAGCGGGTGCGGCCGGGGCGCGGATGACCGGCGGAGGCTTCGGAGGCTGCGTGCTGGTGTTGGCCGGCCAGTCGCGGCTGGACGCGATCGGCGCCGCCGTCACTGCGGCGTTCGTCGAGTCCGGCCGAGCCGCTCCCGCCACGTTCGTCGCCCGTCCGGCTGCGGGGGCTGGCCGGCTGACCTGACCTGCTGCAGCATGCGGGTGGTCCTCGGCAGCACCGCACCGACGACGGCGGCCAGGCACAGGGCCACCAGCAGCCACAGCCAGGGCTGTTCGAGCAGGTACTCCCCGAACCCGAAGCCGGCCATCAGCGCGAAGGCGACCAACGGGCCGCGCGCCCACATGCGCTGCTGCCACACGCCCACCGCCGAGGCGATCAGCAGCGCGCCGTAGCAGGCCAGCAGAAAGCCGATCTGCAGGCTGAACGCGCCATGCCCGCCGGCGGCGCTGATCACCGCGAACACCACGAAGACGACGCCGAGCATCGCCGCAGCGGTGACGGCGACGATGAGGCCCGGGGGGCGAGTGGTGCGCACGTCCCCACGGTAGCGGGACGGGTCGGGACGACAGGGGTTGGGCACGCCCGTGAACCCTCCACCGATGCGCGCACCGGTCCACGAGCGGCTCACAACCAGGTACCTCGGACGGGAATATGTCCAGAGATCCGTTCATTTACTGAAAGGCACCTTGTACATAGCCACTAGGCTTGCCAGGCTAGTCTCGTAGATTCGTGCGCTGCCCCAGTTGGTGGCGCGACGCCCAGAGAGGGCACATGACTTTTCCACAAGAAGGAGTTGGAAGCCGCATGGATTGGCGCCATCGCGCTGCCTGCCTCACCGAGGACCCGGAGCTGTTCTTTCCGGTCGGCAACACCGGACCCGCCCTGATGCAGATTCAGGAGGCCAAGAAGGTGTGCAAGCGTTGTGAGGTTCGTGAGGCATGCCTGCAGTGGGCCCTCGACGCGGGTCAGGATCACGGTGTCTGGGGTGGCCTGAGCGAAGACGAGCGACGGGCACTCAAGCGTCGCGCCGCCCGGTCGCGGGTGCGCGCCAGCTAGCGAACGCCCTCGGCCGGCAGACGGTTCACCCCAGCGGAATCGAGACCCGGGCCACCGTTCCCGGCCCCGATTCGTCCGAGGTCAGGGTGAACTCACCGCCCAGGTCGTCCACCAGCGTGGTGACGATCGAAAGGCCCAGGCTGTTGGTCGCGCCCAACTCGAAGTCGGGCGGCAGGGGTTCGCCCTCGTTGCTGACCTCGACCACCAGGCGCCCATCGGCCTGGACGGGCTTCACCCAGACCACGCCGCGATGCTCGCCCAGGCCGTGCTCGATCGCGTTCTGGCACAGCTCGGTGAGCACCAGCGACAAGCTGGTCGCCACGTCGGCCGGCACGTAGCCGAAGGTGCCCTCGCGGCGCAGCTGCACTGGATCACCCGTGGCGGCGACGTCCACCACCATGCGCAGCAGGCGGTCGGCCACATCGTCGAACTTCACCGAGGTGTCGAAGGCCTGGGACAGGATCTCGTGCACCACCGCGATCGCGCCGACCCGTTTCATCGCGTCGCTGAGAGCGCCCTTGGCCTCCGGCAGCGAGATGCGCCGGGCCTGCAACCGCAGCAGTGCGGCGACCGTCTGGAGGTTGTTCTTTACCCGGTGGTGGATCTCGCGGATCGTTGCGTCCTTGGTGACCAGTTGGCGCTCGCGGCTGCGCAGTTCGGTGGTGTCGCGGCACAGCACCAGTTGGCCCACCGCGCCCACATCGTCGTTGAGCCTGATGATGCGCATGCGCAGTTGCACCTCGGCGGTCTCGACCTCGACCTCTTGCTGGCCGTGGCCGCGCAGCACGTTCGGCAGTGACATCTCGACCGGCGCACGGTTGCGCAGCAGTGCCATCGTCACCTCGGCCAGGTTCTCGCCCTCGAGGTCGGCGGTGAGGCCCAGCCGGCGGTAGGCGCTGACCGCGTTGGGGCTGGCGTAGCTGACGATGCCGTCGCTGCCCACCCTGATCATGCCGTCACCGACCCGCGGCGACACCCAGGGCACCGACTTGTCCATGCCGGTCGGGTACTCGCAACGGTGCACCATGCCCGACAGCACCTCGGCTGCTTCGAGATAGGCGTCTTCGAGTGCTCCGGGGGCACGTACACCCATGCGGTTGGTGTGCGCCTCGACCACCCCGATCACGCGGTCCTGGCGCACCACCGGAATGGCGTGCACATCGACCGGAATGCCCGCGCTGAGCTGATTACCGCTGGTCAGCACGATCTCGTGCGACATGTAGGCCTCGGTGACCTGGTGCTCGTCGTCGTAGTGGATTCTCTCGCCGACGACGTCGTCCTCGAGTGCGGTGGGGCCGGTGGTCGGACGCACCTGTGCGCAGGCCCAGAAGACGTTGTCGTCGACGTCCGGCACCCACAGGATCAGGTCGGAGAAGGCCAGATCGGCCAGCAGATGCCACTCGGCGACCAGATGCTCCAGCCACGCGACGTCCCGATGGTCGAGGCTGGTGCGCGCGTCGATCACCTCGGCCATCGTCAGCATGCCCGCCACCCTATGGCAGAATGGACAACTGCGCCGACGGCGCCCCACAGACACGATGAAGGAGACCGACATGGGCAAGGGTGGACGCAAGCGTCGTTCCCGCAAGAAGAACAAGGCGAATCACGGCAAGCGTCCCAACGCCTGATCGCAACGCCGACAGCCCCCGCATCCTGTGGTGCGGGGGCTGTGGTGTGCTGCCGAAACCGCGAACGCCCGCCTAAGTATC
>DAOSUG010000131.1:0-6152 GCA_035378545.1 Micropruina sp.
GCCGACCGCCTCGTTGTAGGCGCGCACGGACGCGGTGAGCGAGCGTCCGATGCGGTCGAAATGACCGCCCAGCGTGCCCAGCCGGTCATATAGTTCGCGGGCCAACTCGGACACCTGCGCCGCCGACTCGGCCAGGCCCGCCTGGCGCCAGCCGTAGGCGACGGCGCGCAACAGGGCGATCAGTGTGGTCGGCGTGGCCAAAATGATGCTGCGGGTGGCCGCGTACTCGTGCAGGTCGGGCAGCTGGCTGAGAGCCTCGGCGGCCAACGCCTCACTCGGCATGAACAGCACGACGAACTCAGGCGTGCCGTAGTCGCTCTTGAAATACGACTTGCCGGACAGCTGGTCGATGTGAGTTTTGACGTTCTTGGCGAACTGCTGCAACCCGGCGTCGCGGACGGCGTCGTCGTCGGCCTCGTACGCGTCGAGAAAGGCGCTCAGCGGCACCTTGGAGTCGACCCAGACGAAGCGACCACCGTCGAGCAACACCTTCAGGTCTGGACGAATCACCTGATCGGCGGACGTGCTGGTGGTCTGCTGCGTGAGGAAGTCGCAGTGCTCGACCATGCCGGCCACCTCGACCACGCGCTTGAGCTGCTGCTCGCCCCAGTTGCCCCGCACGTGCGGCTTGCGCAGCGCGGTGATCAGCGCCCGGGTCTCGGACCGCAGCCGCTCGCCGGTGTCGCGCACGGCGGTGACCTGGCCGGCCAGCTCGGTGGTCATGCGCACCCGCTCTTTCTCGACGTCACCCAGCCGCTGATTGAATGCCTCCAGCGACTCGCGGACCGGCTTCATCAGCAACTCAGTGGCGCGAAGCCGATGCTCGGCGTTCGCCTCGGCCGTCTTGCCCTGCCGCTCGAGCGTTTCGCTCGACAGCACCTTGAACTGGGCGACCATCGCTTCGCGGTCGGCGCTGAGCTCGACTGAGCGAGCCAGTGCCGCGTCGCGCTGTGCCTGCGCGGCCGCCAACTGGGCCGACACCTCGGCGGCTTCGCTCAGGGCCTGCGCCGCTTCGGCCCGCGCGTCGGCCACGTCGGCGCGAAAGCGTTCAGCGTCGGTGGCGTTGCGGGCCAGCTCGGCGCGGGCAGCGGCGGCGTCGGCCCGGGCGTCGGCGGCCTCGGCCCGGGCGTCGGCAGCTTCGCGCCTGGCCTCGGACACCTCGGAACGTGCTGCCGCGAACGCCGCCTCATCGTGCGATCGGACGCTGCCCGCCCTCGCCTGCAGAACCAGGCGCACGAGCACACCGCCGATCGCGGCACCCAGCACGCCCGCCACCAAGACCCACACCGTCTGCATGCCTTTGATCTTGCCGCGCAGCACCGACAAAACCCGTGACCGACTCGGGCGTGGGTGCGTTTGCCCTGTCGGCCGCCCGGCCCGACAGCTATGCTGCAAGCGTGCGGCGCACCGAAGCGCCGTCGCCAATGGCGATGGCCTGGCGAACCCAGCCTTCGAGCAATGACAAGGAGAAACACTCATGACCGAGTCCGCAGAATCGCCGCATCTGAAGCCGAACACCTACGAAATGGCCCCCGAGGACAAGGGCGAAAAGATCGGTTACGACGCCGCGGATCCCAAGTTCTCCGACGAGGGCTACACCGCCGAGGGCGTGCTACGGCACCGCAACGAACAGGCACCCTGGGGTCGCACCGCAGAGGGCGAAAAGGGCGATCGCCCTGACCAGTAGCGGCGCGGGCGGCACGGCTATGTCGCGAATCGATGGGCTGGCGGGCTTCATCTCCGCCAGCCCATCGTCATTCCACGCCGCCCGGTCGGCCGCCGCGGCACTGGTTGAGGCCGGCTTCACCGAACTCGCCGAGAGCGACCCGGTCAGCGGCGAGCCGGGCGGCTACGTCATGGTGCGCGACGGCTCGGTGCTGGCCTGGCGTCTTCCCGAGCGGCTGGACCAACCGTGCTTCCACCTCGTCGGGGCGCACACCGATTCGCCGGGCTTCGTGCTCAAGCCGCGGCCCACCTCGCACACCCTGGGCTGGCAGCAGGCCGGCATGGAGGTATATGGCGGCCCGTTGCCGAACTCGTGGCTTGATCGCGAGTTCGGCCTCGCCGGACGTCTGGTCACCGCGTCCGGCGAGCAGGTGCTGGTGGCGACCGGACCCCTGCTGCGCGTACCGCAGGTGGCACCCCACCTCGACCGCAGCGTGCACGAGAAGCTGCTGCTCGACCGGCAACACCACCTGCACCCGATCTTCGCCGTCTCGCGGCCGGACGCCGACATTCTCGCCGTCGTCGCGCAGACCGCCGGACTGAGGCAGGAGGAGGTGTGGGGCCACGACCTGTGCGCCTTCGTGACTGAGCCGCCCGCCCGGATCGGGCTGGACGGCGACCTCTTCGCCTCAGCCCGGCTCGACAATCTGGCCAGCGTGTATGCGGGCGTCCGTGCGCTGGCGGACGCGACCGACCTGCGCCGGATCGCCGTGCTGGCCTGTTTCGATCACGAAGAGGTCGGCAGCGCGAGTGCGACCGGGGCGAGCGGGCCACTGTTGGCTACGCTGCTGCTCCGCATCGGCGACGCCCTGGGGTGGAGCGTCCAGACCGCCGCCGCTGCCCGGGCCCGCTCGCTGCTGGTGTCGGCCGACGCCGGGCATGCGGTCCACCCCAACTATGCGCAGCTGCACGACCCTGATCACCGTCCGCTGCTCAACGACGGCCCGCTGATCAAGTTCAACGCGAACCAGCGCTACGCCACCGACGCGGTGGGGGAGGCCGCCTGGCGCCGCGCGTGCGCCGAGGCTGGGATACCGACTCAGGACTTCGTGTCGAACAACGCCGTGCCCTGCGGATCGACCATCGGCCCCCTGGCGGCCACCCGCCTGGGCATTCGCACCGTCGACGTCGGCATACCGCTGTTGAGCATGCACTCGGCACGCGAACTGTGCGGCGTGCGCGACCCGGGTTGGCTAGCCGGGGGCCTGCACGCCTTCTACTGCGCGAGTTGAGCTGATCTGTCGCCGGTTGAGCCTCAAACCTCGAGAGCGGGTGAGGGGTGACGGACGGTCCCCCCATCCCTTCTGCGTCGGTCTCGACAAGCTCGACCAACGGGGTGCCGGCCCGCCTGGGACGCCCAGGCCAGCGGGCACTCAGACCGCGACCGGACGTCCGCCCTGGACGGCCATCGCACCCCGCTCGACCCGAATGGTGACCCGTTTCGAGGTGGACGTGTGTGCAGACCCGATCGACCGCGTCGCGCGGCACCAGCACGTTGGCCTCGGGAAAGTACATCGCGGCGCAGCCCTTGACGGTGGGGCAGGCCCCACCCGGTACGCCCGCAGCACCCGGTCGGGTTCAGCCGGCCATTCGCTGAACTCGTCGACGGGCTGGCCGTTCACCAGCCCCAGTTCGACGATGTCGTCGGCAGGCATCAGGACCACGAACCGTCCGTTGTGCACGCCGCGGTACCACTCGTTGAGCGAGTGGCTCGTGGTGTGGTGCTGATCGGGGGCGCCCATCGTCTGGTGCATCGGATGGGTGATCCGGCCCTGCAGGCCCAGCCAGTACTGACCATTGTCCAGCCTGCTGATCAGCGAATTTCTCGGCCGAGAACTCGTCCTCGACGACCCCCGGGGTCGCCTCCCAGACGATGGTCTTGATGCCGTTGTCCCAGAACTCCACCTTGGAGTGATCGGGGTTGGCCCCCGCGCAGCAGGGGCAGTCGAAGCCCCTGTGGTGGTTGATCGTCACCGCGAGCGTCGCCGTCTTCGCCGCCCGAGATGCTGATCCATCGGCAGCATCGCCTTCTCGACCGCCTCGACGTCGGCGGCGTAGTCCATCGGCGCCTTGATCTCGAGCTCGGTGTCGGTGAAATCCTGCTTCGGGGGATGGTCGAAGACTCTGGCGAGAGGGTCGAGGGGTCCGGTCACGCGTGGGCTTCTTCCGGGAGTTCGCTCGGCGCCATGACCACGACACGGTCGGCACGGCTGTAGACGTTCATGGACTCGCCGCGCAGAAAACCGACCAGGGTGAGGCCGGCGGATTCCGCGAGCTCGACGGCCAGCGACGACGGGGCCGAGATGGCGGCCAGCGCCGGTATGCCGGCCATCACCGCCTTCTGCACCAGTTCGAAGCTGGCCCGACCCGAGACCTGCAGCACAGTGCCGGACAACGGCAGCCGATCGGCCAGCACGGCCCAACCGATCACCTTGTCGACGGCGTTGTGCCGGCCGACGTCCTCGCGTAGTACGAGCAGTTCGCCGGACGCCGCGTCGAACAGGGCGGCGGCGTGCAGTCCGCCGGTCTTGTCGAAGACGGCCTGGTGCCGGCGCAACAGGGTGGGTATCCGGGTGAGCGTCTCGGCGGTGACGCACGTGGCATCGTTCGCCACGTCGTAGCAGGAAACCGTCCGGATGGCGTCGATCGAGGCCTTGCCGCACACCCCGCACGAACTGGTGGTGTAGAAGTTGCGGTTCGGCTCGGGCGGTGCGACCTCGGCGGCCAGCGTCACGTCGAGCACGTTGTAGGTGTTGACCTCACCGCCCGAGCCTGGACCGCCGCAGTGAATGGCCGAACGAAAGTCACCGCCCCGGGCGATCACACCTTCTGACACCAGAAAGCCCGCGGCCAACTCGACGTCCGAGCCCGGGGTGCGCATCGTGACGGCCAGAGCCCTGCCGCCGACGCGCAACTCCAGGGGTTCTTCGACGGCCAGCACGTCGACCCGCCTGGTGGCCCCGCTCGTGAGGGCGATGCTCACGACGGGTCTGCGCGCCGTGATCCGCCCCATGGCGTCATGCTAGACCCACCGTGAAGGCGGACCGGACGCTTCAACTTCGCTTTGGATCAGGCGCGAAAAGGCTGCGATGGTGGCGAGACTGGTGTTCGAAGATTGGCCGTCGGCCACGCCGAGTAGTCTCGTCGTAGAGCGCTGTGTAGGTCGACGGAGCAGCGTTCGTGGAAGGAGTCAAAGCGTGGATTTTCTCGACCCGCTTCTGCTGGCCAGGTGGCAGTTCGGTCTGACGACTCTCTACCACTTCATCTTCGTGCCGCTGACCCTGGGCATGTCGCTGTCGGTGGCGATCTTTCAGACCGCATGGGTGCGCACCGGCAACTACAAGTGGCTGAGCCTCACGCGCTTCTTCGGCAAGATCTTCCTGATCAACTTCGCGATGGGTGTGGTCACCGGCATCGTGCAGGAGTTTCAGTTCGGCATGAACTGGTCGGCCTACTCACGCTTCGTGGGTGACGTCTTCGGCGCCCCGCTGGCCTTCGAGGGGCTGATGGCGTTCTTCTTCGAGGCGACCTTCATCGGCCTGTGGATCTTCGGCTGGGACCGGCTGCCCAAGAAACTGCACCTGGCGACGCTGTGGATCGCCACCTTCGGCGCGTGGGCCTCGGCCTACTTCATCCTGGCCGCCAACGCCTTCATGCAGAACCCGGTCGGGTACGTGATGGCTCAGGACGGTCGCCGTGCCGAGATGGCCGACTTCGGTGCACTGCTGACCAACCGCGTCGCGCTGGCGGCTTTTCCGCACACGCTGCTGGCCAGCCTGATGTTCGCGGCCGGCGTGATCATCGCGGTCGCGGCGTGGCACCTCGCGAGGCGTCAACACCACGAAACGATGACCACCGCGCTGAAGTACGGTTGCTGGCTGATGATCGGCGCCTTTCTGGGCACCGCACTGTCCGGTGACCAGTTGAGCCTGCAGATGGTCGCCACCCAGCCGATGAAGATGGCCGCGGCCGAGGCGCTGTTCGACACCGCCTGCGGCGCCGACGCGTCCTTCTCGATCTTCACCCTCGGCACCCCGGACGGCTCCGGTGAGGTGTGGTCCCTGCGGGTGCCGTACCTGCTCGCGCTGCTCTCCACCCACGAGTTCGCGGGGTGCGTCGAGGGCATCAACAACCTCAACGCGCAGTACGCGGCGCAGTGGCCGCAGCTGGCAGCCCACGTGGACGGCGTGTTCAACCCGATTCCGTGGATCACGTACTGGTCGTTCCGCTGGATGATGGGCCTCGGCCTGATGGCCACCGCCGTCGCCGTCGTGGGCCTGTGGGTGACCCGCACCAAGGCCGCGAAACCGCCGGCGCAGTGGATGTGGAAGGTGGCCGTCTGGTCGGCGCCGCTGGCGCTGCTGGCGATTCTGGTCGGCTGGATCTTCACCGAGATGGGCCGGCAGCCCTGGATCGTGTTCAGCCTG
>DAOSUG010000132.1:0-6100 GCA_035378545.1 Micropruina sp.
AACGCCTCATACAGGGCGTCGGGGTCGAGGGCGGCGTCCGGGTGGGCGGCGGTCGGGCCGGCGGGTTCCGAGGTCCTGGGGTCGGGGGCGGCGTCCGGGTGGACGGCGGTCGGGCCGGCGGGGTCCGAGGCCCTGGGGTCGGGGGCGGCGTCCGGCGCGTTCGACGGAGGTGCGGTAACGGACGGAAGCAGGTCGGCGAGTCTCATCGCTGCCCATCGTCCCATCTGCGGCGCGCACAGGAGCGTCCGCACTCTGAGCGACGGCGTGTTCGTCAGCCGCGGCTTTGCCAGCGGGGGTACAGTCCAATCCCGCTGGCCGATGCAACCTCCCGACGCAGCAGACGGCAGTAGGAAGTGACACATGCTGGGCGATGCGATTCGCGCCACCAGGCAGCTGGCACTCATCAACTATCAGAACTGGCAACGCACCTACGCGATGGCGCAGGTGGCGCTGACCAAGCGGTACAGCGGGTCGGCCCTCGGTGTGGCCTGGGCGGTGATCCGTCCGGCCATCTACATCGGCGCGTACTGGTTCGCCGTCTCGGTCGGCATGCGTGGTGGCGCGAGCGCAGCGGTCGGCGCCCCGTATCTGCTGTGGCTGGTGCCCGGCAACCTGGCGTGGTTCTTCATGTCGGACTGCCTGCGCGAAGCCGGCGAATCGATTCGCAAGAACAGCCAGTTCGTCACCAAGATGACCTACCCGATCGCGACCCTGCCGGTCTCAGAGGTGCTGTCGCACTTTCTGGTGCACCTGGTGATGATGTGCCTCAACATCATTCTGGTACTGGTCAGCGGCTACGGCCTGACCCTTGCCGCGATCCAGCTGCCCTACTTCATGCTGTGCGCCCTGGTGCTGAGCGTGGTGGTCTCGACCCTGTTCTCGGCACTGACCGCGATCAGCGCCGACATCGGCCACCTGATCAAGTCGGCGCTGCAACTGCTGTTCTGGGTGACCCCGGTGCTGTGGACGGCGAGCCACATGAGTTCGCCGTTTCGCTACATCATCATGTCCAACCCGCTGGCCTACGTCATTCAGGGCTACCGCGACTCGCTGGTGCTGAACAACTGGGTGACGTCGTACCTGCCCTACACCGCCTACTTCTGGGGGTTGATGGGACTGCTCACCCTGGTGAGCAGCCTGGTGTTCACCAAGCTCGCCCCCGAGTTCGCCGACGTCTTGTAACGAGGTCTGATGCCCACGAACCAGTTGACCGCACCGACCGTGGTGATGGACGAGTTCAACCTCGACGGCCCGGCCGTCGAGGTCGAGCACCTGACGAAGGTCTACCGCACCTACTCCAGCTCACTGCGGCGCGCGATCGCACCGTTTCGCAAGGGCCCGACCGGCAAGAAGTTCGTGGCCCTCAACAACGTGTCGGCCACCCTGCAACGCGGCGAGGTGCTGGCGGTGCTGGGCCGCAACGGCTCCGGCAAGTCGACGCTGTCGAAGATCATCGCCGGCGTGACCACGCCGACCAGCGGCACCCTGCGGGTCAACGGACGGATCTCGGCGATGCTCGAGCTGACCAGCGGCTTCGACCCGCAACTGACCGGCGTCGAGAACATCTACCTGCGCGCCCTGGCGATGGGCATTCCGCGTGAAGAGGCCGAGGAGCGGCGTCCCGAGATCATCGCCTTCGCCGACCTCGGCGACCACATCAACCAACCGGTGCGCACCTACTCCTCGGGCATGAAGTCCCGGTTGGGCTTCGCGGTCACCACCAGCATCGACCCCGACATTCTGATCATCGACGAGGCGCTGTCGGTGGGCGATGAGATCTTCCGGCTCAAGTGCATCGAACGCATGGGGGCCATCCGCGAGCGCGGCTCGAGCATCGTGTTCGTCAGCCACTCGCTGGGCACGGTGAAGGCGTTCTGCACCAAGGCGATCTGGATCAACCGCGGCGTGGTGCAGGAGGACGGTGACGTGGGCCCGGTCACCCAGGCCTACGAGGAGTTCCTGCGCAAGGAACGATCGTCGTTGCGCGACGAGTTGCGCGAGGCGTCCGATCAGGACGCCGTACTGGAGAAGTCCGACGTGGTGCAGATCAACGAGGTCAGGCTGACCAACGCCTCGGGCAGCCGCACCACGACCTTCGTGCACGGCGAGGACATCTATCTGCACCTGGGGTACACGGTGAAGCGGCCCCAGGCGCAGCTCACCTTCACCTACACGATCACCAACAGCGAGGACGTCGAGGTGTTCGCCTCCGACCGGCGCAGCCCCATGCTCGCGCTCGACCCCAGCCCCGGCACCCACCAGGTGCGGGCACGGCTGATCAAGCCCCCGTTGCTGGGTGGCGGCTTCCGGTTGACCGGTGAGCTGTGGAACAACGCGTCCGGCTTCTTCGTCACCCATTCCAACGGACGCCGGTTCAGCATCGAGCAGGACGACTTCGTCGGCACCGGCATCGCCGCGATCGAGTGCGAGCTGACCCATGAGTAGTTCCATCGGGGCGGTGGCCGTCGCGGACGAGGAGCAGGCGCCTGCGCGCCCGCCCGGCAGATGGCGCATCTTCTGGCGCCGCATGCGCAGCTTCGGTCCGGTGTTCGGCATCATCGTCGGCCTGATCGCGGCCGGCGTGGTCGGCATCGCCTGGCTGTACATCTGGACCGACCACGAGTGGTACGCGAGTGTGGGCGAGGACCCGGTCTTCTGGACCCGGTACGCCTCGATCTGGGCGGTCTGGGCCGTCTTCACCGCGATCAACTTCGTGGCGCTGCTGGTCGCCAGCCGAAGCGCGTGGACGGCCGCCGGCGCGAAGGGACGTTTCCGTGCCGTCACCGGGGTGGCCACCTTCACCGTCGCCGCCCTGATGGCCTACACCATGTCGAGCAACTGGATGGTGTTTCGGCTGGCGGTCGCCCAGTCGCCGTTCGGCATCACCGATCCACAGTTCGGTCTCGACGCCGGCTTCTTCGTGTTCACCCTGCCGGCCCTGGAGTTGCTGGTCGGGTGGGGCTTTCAGATCGTGCTGCTCGCGATGGCGGTGCATCTGACGATCGTGCTGATCAGCAGCCGGCTCGACTACACCGGACGCCTCGCGGCCGACTGGTGGGAGGTGCGCCGGGTGTTCTGGCGGCTGCTGGCGGCGCTGATGGTGGTGACCGCCGCCAACTACCTGCTGAAGATCTGGCAGCTCAGCTACTCGACCTCGCAGACCAGCTTCGCGGGTGCGTCCTACGTTGACGTCAACGTTCAGTTGCCCGGCCTGGCGCTGATGGCGCTGGCGTGCCTGCTGATCGCGGGGCTGCTGCTGGTCACCGCGCAACGCCGCACCTTCAAGCCGGTGGTGTGGGCCTTCATCGGCCTGGTGGTGCTGGCCTTGCTGACCTCGACGCTCGCCCCGTCCGTTGTCGAACGCTTCTGGGCCAGGCCGAACGAGGCGTCGCTCGAGGGCCGGTATCTGGCCCGCAACGTGGCTATGACCAGGGCCGCGTACCAGCTCGATCAGGTCGCCACCGTGGATCATCCCGGTGACGACAGCGTGCCGTCCGGCTCGCAGCAGAAGGTGCGCGACGAGCTGGCCACCGCACCGGTGTGGACCACGTCGACGGTCGGTCAGGCGTTCAACCAGCTGCAGACGATCCGTCCGTACTATCAACTGTCGGCGACCAGCACCGACCGGTACCTGATCGACGGACGGTTGCAGCAGGTGCTGGTGGCCGCCCGTGAGATCTCGCCCGGCAACCTGCCGTCGGCGGGCAGCACCTTCGTGAACCGGCGGCTGGTCTACACCCACGGTTACGGCATGGCGATCAGCTCGGCCAGCAGCACCACCAAGGAGGGCTTTCCGCAGTTTCTGGTCGGTGACGTGCCCGCGAAAGTCAGTTCGACGGTCCAGGACCCCTCCTCGCTGACCATCACCCAGCCGCGGGTCTACTTCGGCCCGGACCAGTCCGACTGGGTGGTGGTGAACGCGGGCCTCGACGAGTTCGACTACCCGAGCGGCACGGCCAACGTGAAGAACCGCTACGCCGGGGGCGACGGGGTGAGCGTGGGCGGTCCGCTCAACCGGCTGGCCTGGGCGCTGAGGCTGCGCTCGATCGACCTGCTGGTGTCGGGCTACGTGCACGAGGACAGCCGCATTGTGCTCAACCGCAGCGTGGTCACCCGAGCCACGAAGATCGCGCCCTGGCTGACCTACGACACCCCCTATCCCGCGCTGGTCGACGGGCGGATCACCTGGATTCTCGACGGCTACACCACCAGCGACCACTTTCCCTACGCGCAGCCGCTGCCGAACAGCTCGCCGTTCGCCAACGGCACCAACTACGTGCGCAACTCGGTCAAGGTGACGGTCGACGCCGAGACCGGCGCAACACACTTCTATGCGGTCGGTGCCGACCCGGTCAGGGACGCCTGGGGGCGGATCTTTCCAGGCGTGATCAGCCAGGACGCGATCCCGGCGGCGTTGGCGGCGCACCTGCGGGTACCGACGAAACTGTTCACCGCACAGACGCAGGTCTTCGCGAAGTACCACGTCAGCGACCCGTCCGTGTTCTACAGCCAAGAGGACGCCTGGCGCATTCCGTCCGACGCGTCCGGCAAGACGATCGGTTCGCAGTACGTGCTGCTGAACAGCACCGGAACCGGCATGGGCCTCGACCTGCTGCAGCCCTATGTGCTGCCGAACCGGGACGATCTGGTGGGCTGGCTCAGCGCCTCGTCCGAACCGGCGAGTTATGGCGACAAGACCGTGTTCGCGCTGCCCAAGAGCCGGGTGACGCTCGGTGCGGCGCAGGTCAGCGCGCGGATCAACCAGGATCCTGCCATCGCCCAGCAGCTGACCCTGTGGAACCAGCCGGGCAGCACGGTCACGTTCGGCAGCATGCTGGTGCTGCCGGTGCAGGGCAGCACGGTGTATCTGCAACCGGTGTTTCTCAAGGCGCAGAACAGCGCGATCACCGAGTTGGTCGGTGTGATCGCGGTCAACGGCAGCGCCGTCACCCTGGGGTCGTCCCTTCCGGACGCGCTCGGCAAGGCGTTTCCGAGCAAAGGCTGACCAGGGTCCGGGTTCAAACAAAGACCAACAGGCGTTGAGGGCTGAACTGGTCTGGCCTTCGAAGCCATCGTCAACACAGGTGAGGAGTCGTGGGATGAGCAGTGCTGGGGTCACGGAGGCGCGTTTGGGCGAGCTGACGGTACGGCGGGTCGGTTTCGGCGCCATGCAGTTGCCCGGGCCGGGCGTGTTCGGCCCGCCCCGCGATCACGACGAGGCGATCGCCGTGCTGCGGCGCGCAGTCGAGTTGGGCGTCAACCACATCGACACCGCGCAGTACTACGGTCCGGACGTCGCCAACCGGCTCATCCGCGAGGCCCTGCACCCCTACCCGGACGAGCTGGTGCTGGTCTCGAAGGTGGGGTCGGTGCGGGACGCCTCCGGGGGATGGGTGCCGGCGCAACGTCCGGAGCAGTTACGCTCGGCGGTCGACGACAACCTGCGGACGCTCGGGGTCGAACGGCTGGGCGCGGTCAACCTGCGCCTGATGGGCGGACACACCCTGCCGAGCGAGCAGACCGTGCCCATGGAGGATCAGCTCGCCGAGCTGGTCGCCCTGCGCGAGGAGGGCAAGATCGCCGGCGTCGGCATCTCGACGGCCGACCTGGCCCAGGTCGAGCAGGCGATCGAGCAGGCCGGCATCGTCTGCGTGCAGAACGCGTACAGCCTGGTCGATCGCTCCGACGCCGAGGTGCTCGACCTGTGCAAGCGGCGAGGCATCGCCTACGTGCCGTACTTCCGCTCGGGTCGGCGTTCCCGAACACGCCCAGGGTCACCGACCAGCCCGCCGTCCGGGCCGTGGCGCAACGACTGGACGTCACGCCGGCGCAGGTGGGCCTGGCCTGGTTGTTGGCCCAGGGGGACCAGGTGCTGCTGATCCCGGGCACCTCGCGGGTGGCCCACCTGGAGCAGAACCTGGCGGCGGCGCAGTTGCACCTGTCCCCGGCTGACCTGGCCGAGCTGGAAGGCAACGGCTGAGCTGCCGGCGATCCTTCTCGCGGGATATCGCTGGTCCTGACCCCCGGTCATCCGGGACGTCCTCGCCCCCGTCATCCCGGCGCACGCCGGGACCTCCACCCTGCGCCAAGATCCCAGAGC
>DAOSUG010000133.1:0-6077 GCA_035378545.1 Micropruina sp.
CGGACGATCCCCAGCAGGCACTGCGAGCCCGGGTCGTCCATCAGGGCCGCGGCATCCACGACGCCGCGGTCCGGGGCGATGCCGAGCGAGCGCTGCACCTGCTCGAGCGGCATCGGTTGCTGTGTGCGCACCGGCACGGTCCGCACGGCGTCACCACCTGGGCCCGGCAGGCCGAGTTCTGGTTGCGCGCGTCGGTGCCCGGGTTCGGCGCCGAGGGCGAGTGGTACGCCGGTCGTTCGGTGATGGTCACCGCGAACCAGCCCGACTGGGGCCTCTACAACGGCGACACCGGGGTGGTGCTCACCACGAGCGGACGACCGCTGGTGCACTTCGCCGGTGTCGCTGCCCGGCCGCTCAGCCCTGAGCTGCTGGGCCCGATCCAATCGGTGGACGCGCTCACCGTGCACAAGTCGCAGGGCAGCCAGTTCTCGGTGGTCTCGCTGGTACTGCCGAGTGTCGACTCCCCGCTGCTCACCCGCGAGCTGCTGTACACCGCGGTCACCCGGGCCCGCGACCAGGTGCACCTGATCGGCACCCCCGAGGCACTCACGCAGGCCGTGCAGCGCACCGCGCGCCGGGCCTCGGGCCTGCGCGACCGGTTGTAGCCGCGATGCGACACGGTGCCGCCGGTTGCCGGGGCCAGCCCAGGCGCCCGCTCAGTCGCCGGTGAGCCTCGCCGCGAGCGCGGGATCCGCCGCCGCATAGCCCTGTACCAGTGCCCGGGCCGTCCGCACCGAGCCGACCAGTGGATGCAGCGCGAACGCCAGCATCGCTTCACGCCGTGAACCGGTGAGGGCCGCTGCGATGGCATGGCGTTCCACGGCCTTCACCTGCTGCATCAGGCCCAACTGATGCAGGTCGGGTTGTTCGCTCAGGGCCAACGGATGCATGCCGTTGCCGTCCACGAGCGTGGGCACCTCGACAACGGCATCCGAGGGTAGAGCGGTGATCGTGCCGGCGTTGCGCACGTTGAGAATCATCGTGCGCGGTTCGTTGCGGCTGATGGCGGTCATCACGCCGAGGGCGACGCCGGCGTAGCCGAGCTGGGCCGGGTCGAGCACCGGGTCGGTGGGCCGCTCGGCAGTACGGGTCTCGTCCCTGGCCTCGGCCAGGTAGCCCGCCTCGCGTTCACGCACCGCCCGCTGCCACAGCTCGGACGCACCCGAGCCGGCCCCGGCGGCCGCCTCGAAGAACGCCTGCTGGGTACGCAGCAACGCCTGCCCCCGGGTTTCGGACGCCCGCCGAATCGCCCGGACGGCGTCGCGGTTGCAGTAGTAGTAATACAGGTACTCATTCGGTATCAGGCCCAGCTCGCGAAGCCATTCGACGCCGAACACCTCGGCCTCCTCGAGCCGGGCCAGCCGCGCGTCATCGGCCAGCAGCCCGGGCAGCACGTCCACACCGCCGGCGTACACGCGCCGAAGCCAGCCCAGATGATTCAGGCCGAGGTAGTCGAGTTGCACCGTGTCGGGGTCGAGGTCGAGGGCGGCGGCCACCCGCCGTCCCAGCCCGGACGGGGTGTCGCAGATGCCCACCACCCGATCGCCCAGCACGGACTGCAGCGCCTCGGTGATGATGCCCGCCGGATTGGTGAAGTTGAGCAGGTAGGCATGCGGGGCCAGCCCCTGCACCACCTCGGCCACGCGCAGCATCACCGGCAGGGTGCGCAACGCGTAGGCGATGCCGCCGGGGCCGGTCGTCTCCTGCCCCAGCACGTCCAGGTCGAGGGCCACCCGCTCGTCGCTGCAGCGGCCCTCGTTGCCACCGACCCGCACGGCCGCGAACACGAAGTCCGCGCCCTCGACTGCAGCCTCCAGCTCGGTGTGCGCGCTGAGCGCCGGTGCGTCGGGGTAGTGCTGCGCGAACTGCCGCAGGATCAGCGTCATGGTCGCCAGGCGCGAGCCGTCCAGGTCGTGCAGAGCCACCTCGGTGATCCGCGGCTCACCCCGATCGCGCAGCAGCGCCTGCCACACGAACGGGGTGCGAAACCCGCCGCCACCCAGAATCGTCAACTTCATCGCAATCCCTTCACCCGTACCGCCCACCATCATGGTCGACAGCCACCACACCGGGTGGACGGCCCACCGTCAGGCTTCGTGCGGACGGGCCCGCTGCCGCTTCAACTCGCTTCGTCGTCGCTTGCCCGCCAGCCGGCGCTCGATCGAACCCCTGGTCGGACGCGAGGCCCGCCGGGGCGGAGCCGGTGGTGCGAGCGCGTCGCGCAGCAGCAGCGCCAGGCGCTCGCGGGCGATCCCACGATTCTGCAGCTGGCTACGCCTTTCGGCGGCGACCACGGTGAGCACGGTACCGTCCAGCCGGGTGCTCAGGCGGCGCAACAGCCGTTCGCGCTGCAGCTGGTCCAGTACCTCGGACGCGGCCACGTCGAACGACAACTGCACCCGCGAGTCGGTGGTGTTGACGCCCTGCCCGCCCGGGCCCGAGGCGTGCGAGTAGCGCTCGATCAGTTCGCGATCGGGGATCACCAACCCGGCCGGTATGCCCGGCCCGGGCGGGATCCGCAACTCGCTCACCGGGCCACGGTAGACGCTGCCATCAGCGAGGCCCGCATGGCTCACCCCCGGCAGGTCGCCAGCACGCGGCCGTCCGCGGCGTAGACCGTGCCTTCGACGCTGAGCGGTCGCTTCTCCTGGGGGGTGATCTGGGCCTTCGGCTCGACGCTGGCATTGACGATCGCGACCCCGTCCACGACCGGGTGGGTGGTCGTCACCGTGTCGCCCACCAAGCCGACCACGACGGTGGTTGCGTCGGTGAGCACCCGGCCGTCGGTGCCGCGGACCGCTCCCGCGCCCCGCAAGTCGTAGGCCTGCAGAGTGCCGGTCTCCGAGAGCGTGAGGTCACTCGGCTGCACCGGGCAGGCCGGCGCCGAGGCTGGTCCGGGTTGGTCGGCTCCGACGGAGAGCTGCACCGTTCGGTAGAAGTTCTTCCATCCGTCCTCCTGGTCGTTCGCCTCGGGATTGTCGTAGTACGCCGCCGCGCACCCGACCACCGTCTGAAACTCGTCGGTGAAGGCGACGGCGGTGAACCGTGCGGTCGAGCGGTTGTCGTCGTACCCGACCTGCCGCTCGATCGTGTTGCTGCCGAGGTAGTGCCACCCCTCATCCATCGGCAGGCCGGCGCTGGAGCAGAGGCGGCGAAGCCCTTGCTCGGTGGCGAACTCCCGGGCCGTCACTGACACCTCGCTGACCGGGTTCGACCAGCCGATGTCGCAGTGATCGTGCGATTTCCAGTAGGAGAACTCGATGACGGTGCCCGGCGGCAGCGCCCGGCTGGTGAGATCTGGCGTGGACGAATAGCCGTCGCGGGGTGGGCATCGTTGCATCACGATCGATCGCGGAATCAGCGGTTGGGTCCACCATTTGCCCGGCTGATGTACGTTCAACCGCCAGTCGGACGGAACGGGCTCGACCGCAGCGGAGCAGCCGGTCAGCACCAGGGCAGCGGCTGCGACACCCACGACGATTCGCCGGAACCGGTTCATCCTCAAGGCACCCGATAACCGGCTGCCCGGAACAGTTCGTACCACTCCGGACGGGTCAACGTGACGTCCGCACCGCGCGCCGATGCCGTCACCCGCTCAGGGCTCGTGGTGCCCAGCACCACCTGCGTGTGGGCCGGATGCCTGGTGATCCAGGCCACCGCAATGGCCTCGGCCGGCACGTCGTAGCTGGCGGCCAACCGGTCTATCACTGCGTTCAGCTCAGCGAAGTCCGGCGACCCGAGGAACACCCCCGCCGACACGCCGGCCTGGAACGGCGACCAGGCCTGCACGGTGATGTCGTTCAGCCGGCAGTAGTCCAGCACGCCCAGATCGCGGCTGATCGACTGCTGCAGCCCGGCCATGTTCATCGCCACCCCCTGCGCCACGATCGGTGCATGCGTGATCGACAGTTGCACCTGGTTGGCCACCAGTGCCTGTCGAACGGAACGCCTGAGCAGTTCGATCTGGCCCGGGGTGTGGTTCGACACCCCGAAGGCGCGCACCTTGCCGGCCGACTCGAGGGCGTCGAAGGCGCGCGCCACCTCGTCCGGCTCCACGAGGGCGTCCGGACGATGCAGCAACAGCACGTCCAGATAGTCGGTCTTCAGGGCCCGCAGCGACCCCTCCACCGTCTCGATCAGATGCTCGTAGGAGAAGTCGAAGTACGGTCCGTCCCGAACGATGCCGGCCTTGCTCTGCAGGATGATCTCGCCCCGTTGCGCCGGACTCAGTCGCAGTACGTCGGCGAACCGCCTCTCGCACGCGTGCACCGAGGTGCCGTAGATGTCGGCGTGATCGAAGAAGTTGATACCCGCCGCCAGGGCTGCGTCGAACAGGGCCCGGATCTGGTCGTCAGGCTTTTCCTCGATGCGCATCATGCCGGCGACCACCGCCGGCACGGTCAGTGCGGCGCCAGGCATGAAAAAGGTCTTCATGCGGGCCCTCCTCGTCTTGTCGGTGGTGCTCGCCCGCCCCTATGGGTGGGTTCGCGGGTAGTGGGATGCCTCGTACCATGTCACGAACAGCTCCAGTCACCAAGGTGAGGGGCCGGAAGCGTCCCCGAGTGAAACAGGTCCGATATCAGCGCTGAGCAAACGACACCCGCCCTCCTGGTCGAGCGGGTCACGGAGTCGGTGCTCCCGACCCGGCACGGAGTGTTTCGCATCGTCGGCTACCGCGGTGCCGACGGTATCGAACTGGTCAGCCTGTCCCAGGGCATCGCGGACGATAGTCCGCACTCGGTCGCGCCATTGGTGCGGCTGCATTCCGAATGCCTCACCGGCGATGCGCTGGGCTCGCGGCGGTGCGACTGCGGCGAACAGTTGGACGCTGCCCTGGCCCTGATCGCCGCGCACGGCGAGGGGGTGCTGGTCTACGTCCGTGGGCACGAGGGCCGGGGCATCGGGCTGGTCGAGAAGCTGCGCGCCTACCGGCTGCAGGATCAGGGGTTCGACACCGTGGACGCCAACCTGCGCCTGGGCCATCCCGCCGATGCCCGCGACTACGGCCAGGCGGCCGACATTCTGCGCGACCTGGGCCTGCAGCGGATCCGGCTGGTCTCGTCCAACCCGGCCAAGCAGCAGGCGCTGGCGTTGCTCGGCATCGATGTCGTCGAACGGGTCGGCGCCTTCGTGCCGGTACGGCCCGAGAATGCCCGCTATCTGCTCACCAAGCGGCAGCGCATGCGCCATGACGAGCCACACGAGAGCGACGGCCTGCAGCGGCTGATCGATGCCGACGCACTCGTGGACGCCCCTGCACCGTTGGATCCCTACGGCTGGCTGACCGGTCACGACACCTGGGTGGTCGCCCAGAGCGCCCAGAGCCTCGACGGCTTCCTGGCCACGCGTGCAGGTGAGGGCGCGGGCCTGTCCGGGTCGTCCGATCACCGGCACCTGCATCGGCTGCGCTCGTTCAGTGACGCCGTGGTGGTGGGGGCGCAGACCGTCGTCAACGACGACCCGCGGCTCACCGTGCGGCTGGTGCCGGGCACGCACCCCGTCCGGGTGGTGCTCGACCCCCATGGTCGCATTCCACCGGCCGCGAAGGTGCTCACCTCACCGGACGCGCCGACGCTGTGGCTGACCGGCCCGGACGCACCCGCGTCACCGACGGCCGAGCACGTGCAGCAGATTCGCCTCGGCCCGGGCCCGTGGGCTCCTGATTCGGTGCTGAAGGTTCTGCGTGAGCGTGGGCTGAACCGGGTGCTGATCGAAGGGGGTGGACGCACCGTGTCGGAGTTTCTTGCTGCCCGAGCCCTCGATCGGCTCTATCTGACCACCGTGCCGGTGCTGTTGGGCGACGGTGTGCCCGGCGTCCGGGTGCCGCCGGTCGAGCACATCGCCGACGCGCCCCGCTGGCCCAGTCAACGATTCGGCCTGGGCGACGACGTCTGTACGGAGTTGACCCTGCGCTGAGGCGCCGGGTGGGATTCGACCAGCGGTAGGGGCGACAGGCTCGTCCGGCGGTGGGTCACGACCGGGCGGTAGTGGGTTTCGGACAGGCTCGTCCAGCGGTAGGTCACGACCGGGCGGTAGTGGGTTTCGGACAGGCTCGTCCAGCGGTAGGTCACGACCGG
>DAOSUG010000134.1:0-6044 GCA_035378545.1 Micropruina sp.
CGGTTCGTGACGCAGCGTCCGCACGGGATCAGCGCGGCCAGGGTCGCTCCTACCGTGGGGGCGATAGCGGCAATCGGCCCTATCAGGGTGGTGAGGGGCCGGGAAATCGTGGCACTCGAGGCGGACAGGGCCGTCCGTACCGGTCCGATGGTGAGGGCGAGCGTCGTGGAGCAGGCCGTTCCGCCGCGGGTGACGAATCGGGTAACCGGCGACAGTCTGGCCCTCGGGACGCAATGCCGAGGCGCGGCGGCCAAAGCGGCCAGGATCGACGGCCGTACCAGCAGGGTCAGCCTCGCACTTCCGCCGGCGCGCGTCGCACCGACGGCGATCAGGATCGGCGGCCGTATCAGCAGGGTCAGGCTCGTACGTCCGCCGGCGCGCGTCGTGCCGACGGAGACCAGGATCGACGGTCGTACCAGCAGGGGCAGCCGCGCTCGTCCACCCAGGGGTACCGTGCCGACGCGGGTCAGGATCGTCGCGGTCCGCGAGGCGTCGCCCGGGGCGCCGGGGTCGCCGGCGGTGCCGCAGCAGTCGGTGCAGCCTGGCGTGGGCCGGACGATCGCCCTCGCGGGGGAAGCGGACGCGACCGGGACGACCGCGAGCCCCGTGAGATTCCGCCCGGCTTGGCCCCCAAGGCCAACGAGCCGGCAACGCCCGTCGACGTCGACCTCAGCCTGTTGTCGCGTGGGGTCAAGGCGGAGCTGCGCAGCCTCACTGTCGAGCACGCCGAGGTGGTCGCGGCTCACCTCGCCGCGGCCGCGGAGTTGATCGACACCGACCCCGAGTTGGCCTACGCGCACGCGGAAGCGGCCCGGCGCCGGGCAGCTCGGCTACCTGTGGTGCGTGAGGCGGCCGGCACCACTGCGTATGCGGCGGGTGAGTTCGCAGCAGCGCTCAACGAGTTCCGTGCCCTGCGCCGGATGACCGGAACCGACGACTTTCTGGCCGTGATGGCCGACTGTGAGCGGGCTCTGGGCAGGCCCGCGGCGGCACTCAAGCTGGTCAAGGAGGGGTTGGCGGCCCAGCCGCCGATTGCCAGCCGGGTCGAGCTCAAGCTGGTCGAAGCCGGGGCCCGTGACGCCTTGGGTCAACGGGACGAGGCCGTGCGTCTGCTGCGCCACGAGATCGAACTGCTGGGAGCGCGCGGGCCCAAGAACGCGCGTGCCAGGCTGCGCTACTTCTTTGCGCAACTGCTCGCCGAGGCGGGCAGTGTGGACGAGGCCGAGAAGTGGTTCGCCTCAGCGGTCAGGCTGGATCCTGACGACGAGACCGGTGCGGCCGAGGCGCTGGCCGAACTACAGGGCATGAGCATCGAGTTCGACGACACCGCGGACGATCTGTACGACGAGCCGGCGCAGGCGGCGCCGGTGTCGACAGCACCGGGGTCGAGCGCCCAGCAACTGGATCGAGGCGAGTATTCAGGCGCCCAGGCAGCGCCCGCCACGGCAGCGGACCAGTCAGCTGTTTCCGAAGGCGAGCACGAGGACTCTTCGCAATCATCGGTCGACCCGTCCTTCGAGCAACCGTCGATCGGCACCTTCGACGAGCCGGAGGAACGGCAGGAGTTGCCGGTCGATTTCAGTGTCGAACAACCGTCGAACCCCACCCAAGGGGAGCCGGAGGAACGGTCGGAAGCGCCGGTCGATTCCAGTGTCGAACAACCGCCGAACCCCACCTCCGGGGAGCCGGAGGACCGGTCGGAGGCGCCGGTCGATCCGTCCCTTGAGCAACCGTCGAACCCCACCTCCGGTGAGGCAGAGGAGAACGACCGATGAGCGCACGCATCATCGACGATCACGACGTCGCCTTCTTCGATCTGGACGGTGTGATCTACCTGGGGCCGGTCGCGGTACCCGGCGCCGTCGAGGGCATCACCCGCATCCGCGAGACGGGCGCGCGGGTGATGTACGTCACCAACAATGCGGCGCGCAGCGCGGACGCGGTGGCGCACCACCTCAGCGCGTTGGGGTTCGAGGCCGGCCCGGACGATCTGATCACCAGCGCGCAGGTGGCCGTCGACGTACTGGCCGAACGGCTTCCGGCGGGCAGCCTGCTGCTGGTGGCCGGCACCCGCAACCTGATCGAGTTGGCGCAGGCCGCCGGGTTTCGCACCACGGCCAGCGCGGACGACCGTCCGGACGCGGTGTTGCAGGGCTACGACCCCCTGATCGAGTGGCCGGTACTGGACGAGGCGGCCATCGCCGTTCAGCGCGGTGCCACCTGGTACGGCACCAACGACGACCTCAACCGGCCCACCAACCGGGGGCTGGTGCCCGGCCTCGGCGCGCAGTTGGCCGTGGTGGGCAGCACGGTGCGACAGCAGCCGGTGGTATTCGGCAAACCGCACGCGCCGATGCTCGACTACGCCGTCACGCACACCGCGGCGCAGCGTCCGATCTTCGTCGGCGACCGCATCGACACCGACATCATGGGCGCGAACCGCGCCGGTATGCCGTCCCTGTTGGTGTTCACCGGCGCGCACGGCAAGCGTGACCTGCTCGAGGCCGGCCCCGGCGATCGTCCGAGCTACATCGGCGCTGACCTGCGCGCACTGCTCGAACCGCCGCGGACGGCAGCTCAGCACGGGCACGCCTGGCACTGCGGCGACGCGGTGGCCGAGCTGCTCGAGGGTGAAGCGTCGGTGCGGGGCGAGCTGTCGACTCAGGCGGGGCAGTTCGATGCCCTGTGGGCCCTGGCGAACCTGGTCTGGGCCACTGACGCCGACGCGCTGGCGGCGCTGGCGTTGCTCGACCAGGTGCCGTGACGCCTTCGCCGCCTCACCACGCCACCGCACGCCGCCGCTGCTGAGCATCTGGTCGTGCGCCGGCAAGCAGGGGCGGCGGCGGTATTGTCTGGCTGAACGCGCCACCGGGGTGCGACGCACGATCCAGGAGTTACCGTGCCCACCGGTACCAGATCCTCTACCGCCGACCTTGCCTACATCGCGGTGTTCGCTGCCCTGATCGCCGTCTTCTCGCTCGTGCCGGGGGTGCCGATCGGTCCCGTACCGATCACCCTGCAGACCCTGGGCGTCGCCCTGGCCGGCCTGGTGCTCGGCCCCTGGCGCGGGTTCGCCGCCACCGCTCTCTACCTGCTGGTGGGTTTCGCCGGCCTGCCCGTGTTCGCCGGCGGAGCGTCCGGTCTGGGGGTGCTGGGCAAGCCCAGCATCGGCTACCTGCTCAGCTTCCCGTTCGCGGCGCTGGTGGCCGGGTTGCTGGCTCGCTGGTTGGGTGGACGCAACCCCCGGCTGCGGTTCCTGTGGCTCTTTCTGGCCGGCCTCGGCGCGTCCTTTCTGATCGTTCACCCCGCGGGCATCGCCGGCCTGATGCTCATTCTGCACATCGACTTCGCCAAGGCCCTCGCCATCGACCTGGCGTTCTGGCCGGGCGACGTGGCCAAGAACCTGGTGGCGGCCGCCATCGCGCTGGCCGTGCACAAGGCGTTCCCCGCCCTGTTGGCGCAGCGCGTGCCGGTGGCCGCCTGACGTGATCCAACCCTGACGTGATTCGACTGAGCGCGGTCTCGGTTCGGGTACCGAGCCTCGCCCCACCGGGTTTCAAGCTGCTGCTGGACGAGGTGCACCTCGACCTGGCCGAGCACCGCATCGCGCTGATCGGGGCCAACGGGTCGGGCAAGTCCACCCTGCTGCGCCTACTCAACGGGCTGTTGCTGCCGACCCAGGGCCGCGTGCTGGTGGATGGCCTCGACACCCGCAGCGACGCCGCCGCGGTGCTCCGGCGGGTCGGGTTCACGTTCACCGATCCGCTCAGCCAACTGGTGCTGCCCACGCCGCTGGACGACGTGCAGCTCAGCCTGCGGGCCCGCGTCCGCAACCGGACGGAGCGGCAGGCGGCCGCGCGCGACTGGCTGAACCGTTACGGGCTGGCCGAGGTGGCCGAGCACAGCATCTACGACCTCTCGGGGGGTGAGCGCCAACTGGCGGCGCTGGTCAGCGTGCTCGCGGTCGAGCCGTCGGTGCTGGTCTGCGACGAACCGACCACGCTGCTCGACCTGCGCAACCGCAACCTGGTCGCCGGGGTGCTGGACGCTCTGCCGCACCAGGTGATTCTTGCCACTCACGATCTTGAACTGGCCGCACAGGCCGAGCGGGTGGTGCTGATCGCCGGCGGACGCGTGGCCGCCGACGGCAGCCCGTTCGAGGTGATCGACACGTATCGACGGTCGATGGCATGAGAAGCACCGACGCCCTGTTCGGCAACTACCTGCCCGGCACGTCGGTGTGGCATCGCGCGGGCGTCGGCTGGAAGTACCTGGTGGTGCTCGTGCTGACGCTGCCGGCGCTGATCGTGCAGCAGCCGTGGGCGACAACTGTGGCGCTGGTCATCACGGTGCTGGGCCTGCTCAGCACCGGTCTGCCCGCGCGCGCAACGCTGGCGCTGCCGTGGGGACTGATCGGGCTGCTGGCAGTGCTGGCCCTCTTTCAGGTTCTGGTCGGTCAACCCACCCTTGCGCTGGTGGTGCCCGGCAACGTGCTGCTCGCCGTGCTGGCCTCGCGGCTGCTGATCACCACCACCCGGGCAGCGGTGCTGATCGACGCGCTCGTGGCGGCCGCCGACCGCATCCCGTTCGTGGACGGTGAGCGGTTCGGACTCAGCATCGGCATCATGCTGCGCAGCGTGCCGTTTCTGACCGGCGCCTTCTACGACGTGCGGGACGCTGCCCGCGCCCGTGGGCTGGAGCGGCACTGGATCGCCCGGCTGACGCCGGTGGTGGTGCGTGCCGTCGGTTTCGCCCAGACGACCGGGGACGCGCTGGCCGCCCGCGGCCTGGGCGAGCGTTGATCACGCGGATGACCAGGCGACCGATTCGTCGGGCGGGTCTCGACGGGCTCGCCCAGCGTCGTCCCCGGTAAGCTGACCGGCGTGAGCAGCGGCACGGACGAACAACCGCCGGTGACCGGTCATCCCGGCATCGATGAGGCGCTGGGCTCGCTCGACCTGACCGGGCCGGTCGCCGAGCACGCGGCGGGCATTCAACAGGCACACGCCGTGCTGCAGCAGGTGCTCAACCCGCCGGTGCAGTATCCGCGACAGTGACCGCTCGCCTCGACGCCGTCCTGGTCAGGCGTGGGCTGGCACGCTCCAGGGGTCAGGCGGCCGAGGCGGTCCGGGCCGGCCTGGTCAGCGTCAACGGACGTCCGGCGCGCAAGCCGTCCGAACCGGTCGGCGACCACGACGAGGTGCGGCTGGCAGAGGGCGACCACTACGTCTCGCGAGCGGCGCACAAGCTGCTCGGCGCGCTGGACGAGTCGGGGCTGGCGGTGAGCGGCCGGGCGCTGGACGCGGGCGCGTCCACCGGTGGCTTCACCCAGGTGCTGCTCGAACGCGGCGCCGACCTGGTGTACGCGGTCGACGTCGGGCACGACCAGCTGGTGCCGAGCGTGCGGACCGACCCGCGCGTGCGCGTCCACGAGGGCCTCAACCTGCGCGACCTCACCCTGGGTCACCTGGACGGCAGGCCGGTCGACCTGGTCGTCGGCGACGTGTCGTTCATCTCACTGCGGCTGCTGGTGCGGCCGCTGCTGGCGGTGCTGGCACCGCGGGGCGCGGCGCTGCTGTTGGTGAAGCCCCAGTTCGAGGTGGGACGCGGGGGGCTCGACTCCCGTGGTGTGGTGCGCGAAGCCGGGGCACGCGAGCGAGCGGTCGACGATGTGGTGCGAGCCGCCGCCGAGGTGGGGTGGCACCCGACCTGGCGTGGTGAGAGTCGCACGCCCGGTGCGTCCGGCAATGTGGAGTTCTTCGTGCTGCTGCGACGCCCGCCAACTGTCGGCGAGCCGGGTTAGGGTGAGTGCCGTGCCCAACAATCGCTATGTCACCGTCACCCTGCACGGCGGCCGTCCACAGGCGGTGAGTGCGGCGGCGGGTTTCGTCAGCGGCATGACGGCCCACGGCATCACCTGCCTGGTCAAGGCCGAGCATCTCTTGGAGCGGAGGATCGGTGCCCTCTCCGGCGGCGAGTTGCAGCGGGTCCTGCTGGCCCTGGCCCTGCTCCAACAGCCTGATTTGCTGGTGCTGGATGAACCC